>NZ_LWBL02000057.1 GCF_001644195.2 Bacillus marinisedimentorum
AAAAAGCGCCCTTCCTGGTGCAGCCCTGCTTATGCGTACGCCGCTAAGCGTGCGCAACCAAAAACCCTCTGATTATGGGGATGAAAATAGTTTTTCTTGTATGAATAAGGGCATAAGATAGTGTATAGTAAGAAAAGGCTTAATTTACATAGTACTGAGTAAGGAATGTGATTTGATGGCGATGTTTTCTGGGATACGTACTAAAAGATCGATCGGTTTAACTTCGGTACAGCTCATTGTGCTGTTTTATGTAGTGGCCGTAACGATCTCTACAATATTGCTGAGTTTGCCCATATCCCTCAGGCCAGGTGTCGATTTGCCAATCATAGATGCAATGTTCACAGCGGCCAGCGGAGTAAGTGTAACAGGCTTGACAGTTGTCAATACGGCTGCAACATTCAGTGTGGTGGGCTATTTTATTCTGGCCTTCGTACTTCAGATTGGCGGTGTGGGCATTATGACACTTTCAACTCTGTTCTGGCTTTTGCTTGGTAAAAAAATCGGGTTGAAAGAACGGCAGTTAATTATGACAGATCAAAATATGCCGGTGCTGTCCGGTCTTGTCCGCCTTATGCGAAACATTTTAGGATTGATTGTCATTATAGAAGCAATAGGTGCACTGACACTTGGGGTGTACTTTTTAAATGTTTATCCAACTTGGCAGGAGGCGTTCCTCCAGGGGTTTTTCCTGTCGGTCAGTGCCACGACCAATGCAGGATTTGATATTACAGGCAATTCACTTATTCCGTTTGCGGATGACTATTTTGTCCAGTTTATAACGATTTTACTTATGACACTTGGGGCGATCGGTTTTCCCGTTTTGATTGAAGTGAAGGAATATTTATTCAGCAGATCAGAAGATACCGTCAATTTTCGGTTCACCCTCTTTACAAAGCTGACTACTGTTACCTACTTCGTTCTCGTCGTGTTTGGAACGATTATGATTATAGTTCTTGAATATAATCACTTTTTTGCAGATAAAACATGGCACAAGTCGTTTTTTTACGCTTTATTCAATTCGGTGACTACAAAGAGCGGCGGGCTTGCCACAATGGATGCCAGCCTGTTTTCAGAACCGACACAGCTTTTAATCAGTGCCTTAATGTTTATCGGGGCATCACCAAGTTCAGTTGGGGGAGGAATCCGCACCACCACATTTGCACTTGTGATATTATTGATTTTCACCTTTGCCAGAGGGAGAACGACGGTTAAGGTGTTTGGAAGAGAAGTCTATCAAAGTGACCAGATAAAAGCAGTAGTCGTTACAATGGTTGCTATTGTGCTTTGTTTCAGTTCAGTTATAGTACTTTCGATTACAGAGCATTTTGATTTGATGCTAATCATCTTCGAGGTTGCTTCCGCATTTGGCACAAACGGTTTATCACTCGGCATCACTCCACAGTTGAGTACGATTGGGAAATTTATTATTATGTTCCTTATGGTTGTTGGACGGATCGGTATTTTGTCTTTCTTGTTCCTTATCAGGGGAAATCTTGTTGAAGAGAAATATCACTTTCCGAAAGAACGAGTCATTATCGGCTGATCAAACCCGCTGCTTCTTGCAGCGGGTTTTATTTCGGTCCTTCGGTAGCTGTGTGCTTACCGTTTCCCTTGTTTTTTCAATCGCCAGTTTGGATGAAACAGGACTGAATGCTTATAATGGAGGTAAGATAAAATTAAGCGGCAGACCATTTGAGGTGAGAAGAATGGAGAAAACAAGGTGGGTTTATTTTGTGACCAGAAGTGAGAATTGCCTCCGTGTTTTTCAAAAAGCAGTTGAACGGGCGGATGGCAGTGAAGTGATGATCTTTTTCGATCTTGATGGAGCACGCTGTCTTGATGAAAAATGGCTTTCGGCAAGACAGGAGCCTGTGCTTCAAAGCTATATTGAGCAGGCTGTCGCCAAAGGTGTCCGCTTATTCGGATGCCAGCTGAACGTCATGGGAATTGATGAAAACCGCCTTATAACCGGGGCAGTCAGTGCGGGAGTGGCAACTTTTCTTGAATATGCATATGAAGCAAAGGCAGTATTCAGCTATTAAGGAGATGATGACGTTGGCCGGTCGCAAGGTAGTGGTAATCGCTTTTCACGATGAACTGGAATCGGCGTTTCCGCCCCTCAATGTTGCTGTCGGCGCCATTTCTTCGGGTGCAGAAGTGATTCTCGCCTTTTCAAAAGATGGAATGGAGCTGCTGCGCAAAGGGTTTAAACCGCAGCCGAGTCTTGGGAAAGAAGAGGTCCGGGAGAGGTTAAATGAATTCGGGGCTCCATCCTTCCAGGAATTAATGGAAGTGGCCAGGGAGAATGGCGTCCGGATGATATCCACGAACGGGATTCATTTCAAATCAGATTGGAACCCGGAAATCAGGTCGATTAAATGGGTCCTTAATGAAGCCGCTGACGCTGACTTGTTTGTCCATTTTTAACATATTAAGAAAACTCGCCGATTGGCGAACCTTTCTTTATGAGTGTTTTAAGGATCAAGTTCTTCAAGTACAGGGCAGGGTTTCGGAATAAGAGAAGCAGTGACATGCATTTTACAATGATTAGGTTGATTTCCGCTGCGGCCAGGGGAAATCCTCAGCTCAGTGTCTAGATATTACCTAAGGATCTAAGTATAGGCACGGAATCCCGCTTTCCGTGCCTGTAAATGAGGGAAAGGGAACAATATAGGCACTGCCCCCCGCTTTGCGTGCCTGTAAATAAGGGGAAGGCAACAATACAGGCACGGAATGCCGCTTTCCATACCTATAAAAGAGGGAGAGGCAACAATATAGGCAGGGGACCCCGCTTTGCGTGCCTATAAAAGGGGGAAAGGGAACAATATAGGCACTGCCCCCCGCTTTGCGTGCCTGTAAATAAGGGGAAGGCAACAATACAGGCACGGAATCCCGCTTTCCATACCTATAAAAGAGGGAGAGGCAACAATATAGGCACGGGATCCCGCTTTGCGTGCCTATAAATGATGGAAAGCCAACAATACAGGCACTGAACTGCACTTGAGTGCCCTGCACCCAAAATCCTTTCCCGCCTGCCGAGCCGATTACTTATGTCATTTACTGTGCTCTTTAGATAATTAGTTGTTTATTAAAGATCCGTCCTCATATTCCTTCAGACAGCCGCCATCAGGTTTCAGGCTGTTTTTTCGGTTTTAACAGCCACTTTGAAACCGGATAGACCGTCATGCTTTGCAGGACCAGAGAAATAAGGATCGTACCGAATGTTAGCGGGACGATAACCCCGAATTCGCGGCTCTCCGTGATGGCAAGACCGAGCAAAAGGGCAATGGACATGGTGCCTTTTATACCGGACCAGTTGATAACCGCGATCTCTCTCCAGCTGAACAAGCCGTTCCATGCCGGAATCAGCTTTATAATAGCGGTGACAACGATGAATCTGGCGGCAATGGAAAGAAGGAAAATCGCGAACATTTCCATCCAGAGCCCTGCAAATACATATTTTGTCGATTGTATCCCCATCAGCAAGAAGACAAGCCATAGAATCATCGGTTCAATGACACCCCAAAATCCATCAAGGTGGCTGCGGAACTCCTCATTCTTTTCGGATTCAAACAGCGATTTTGAAAGGTACATGCCTGCGGCGACCGTTGCCAGAACGCCTGATGCATGAATATATTCAGCGATATAGAAACTAAAATAGGCAAGTATGATACTGAGGATGATCTGCAGCTCGCGCTGATGAATCCATTGAAACGCCAGTTTTGCTATATGGCCAAGCACGATGCCGGCTGCAATCCCTCCCAGGCCTACATATGCGAAATCGTATAGGAAGGACCAGATTGAAAATGGCGTATCATCGAGATAATAATCAAGAATGACCGCAAACAATACAATACTGGTTCCGTCATTGAGCAATGATTCCCCTTCGACAACATCAGGGATGCTGCTGGTCGATGCTGATTCCTCCAGGATGCTTACGACTGAGACCGGATCTGTCGGCGTCAGGAGTGCTGCAATGAGAAAAAATCCTGTTACGGACAAGGGGATAATGGGATCGATCAGAAAGAACATTAAAATGCCGAGCAGACCGACCGTTAGAAATATGCCGATTGTTCCGAGACTGGTAATGACCATGGCATACTTCTTCATCTTTTTAATCGGGTATCGGTATGCTGACACAAATAACAGTGCAGGTAAAAACCAATCAAAAATGAGATCATGAGTCAGCCGTATTTCGGAAAATAACGTATAGGGGGAAAGGGCGATGCCCAGGAACACAAGGACAATCGGTATCGGAAACCGCTTTTTCTTTTTATCGATAGCCTGAATAATAAAACCTGCAAGTAAAAGGACAAAAAGCTGGGTGGACTCCACTGATGCTCATTCCTTTCCGCATTCTCTATGTATTTCCTGAGTAATTCGCTTTATTTTATCAGAATTCCTTTCCGGTAATAGAAAAGCCCCTGCATCGCGCAGGGGCTCAGGTCGGTTACGATGCTTCCATTTTATCGACTTCACGCTCCAGTTCAGGAGTAATTTCATCGCCTTCTTCATATTGTGGCCCGCTTTTGATGGTCTCTTTTGTAAGCCTTACACTGACAAGACTGTCTGCGAAGTCAATATCCCTGATCCATTCCGGCTTGATCAGCACATGTTTTCCCGGCCACCAGTTCCGGGTGTCGATCACAAAATATTTCACTTCCCAGCTTTCATCATCAAAAATGAAGCTTGATATATGTCCAATTTCACCGTCCTCCGCATGGATGTGATAACTGGTGATTTCATTGTGGCTGCGAAGGCTTGTTTCTTCTTCGCTGCCGGCCTCATTTTCAAGGCGTTCGTGGTTTTCGTAACCGTCCTGTACGCGGCTATCCGCCAGTGCCAGCTGTGAAGGCACAGCGTATGGCCCCCATGTGCCCGAACCGGCCCAATAGTAGTTCCAGCCCCAATACTGATTCAATTCCGCTTCGTGACGGCGGGAAACCGGCTGGGCGGTATCGATGTCGGGGCTGTCTTTCACTTTATCCTTCGATTCATTGACCACCACGTGCTTTTCTGAATTGTCGAGTCCTTTCATAGCCATCGGGGACAGGAGCACCTTCCGTCCCGGCAGCCATTTGCTTGTGTCAGCAACAAGGTAACGGACTGCCCAATTCTCATCGTCAAAATAAAAATCGTCGACTGAACCTAACTCTCCATCAGAAGCCTGTATTGAAAATTTTTCAACCTCTTTAGAATTGTAGTACATGTGGGCTCACTCCTTGTTTATAAATCGTTACAAGAAAATTTCCCTGTGCCTGCAGCGGCTAAACATGGTGTCATCCATTTGGGGAAATACATATTTGATGAATTTGCAGTGAAAAATATGGGGCAAGGAGGGAAGCATTATGGAACTCATTATGGACTCGATCATTATGATTTTGATCGGTACGCTTTTACTCAGAGTTGCAGGGCGCAAGTCAATCAGTCAGATGACGGTAGCTCAAACCGTCATCATGATCTCAATCGGAAGCATTATCATTCAGCCTATCATTGATGACAGTCTTTTGAGAACTGCGGTTGCCGCATCGGTTTTTATCGCTTTTTTAATTTCAATGGAATATTTGCAGATGAAATATAATTTTCTTGAAAAATTCTTAACGGGCAATTCAGTGCCGGTCATTGAAAATGGGCAGGTTTTGACTAAAAACCTGAAACGATTGAGATTCACCGTTGACCAGCTGGAAATAAGGCTGCGCCAGCAGGGAATTTCGAATGTGAGGGATGTACAGACGGCAACGCTGGAGCCGAACGGACAGCTCGGATATGAATTGAAGCGGTCAGCAAAACCCGTTACAGTAGGGGATATGGAGGAAATGCTTAAACTGCTGGTGCAAAAGGGGGATAATAGCATGGAAATAGGCCCTATGTTCAAAGAAGTCATTGAAAAAAAACATGAAGCGAAAATCCCGGATAAATTTCAATAAGAGACTGGAACAAAAGTATTCTAATCAAAGAAAAAGCCGAACTATGTTGCGAAGCTTTAAATAAAAGTTCGCATTAGTTCGGATTTTTTACTTAATTACTCGTCTATAGAGTTAGGCGGTTTGGTTATCTCCCAGCCTAAGACCACTAATCTTTCCGGTAACTCACATCTTTAGTCGAATGCATAAACGGCACTCCTTTTGAAGGAATGTCTTTCTCAGCCAGTTCCCTGTTTTCCGGTGTGTTCCAGCCGATGTCATTTGTCGGATGCACCCACTCATCGCCAGCCATGATTGATGGATCGGTATTTTCATCCCAGTTGTTCAAAGGGGAATCATCAGAATCATACTGGCTGTCCCCGATGATGACCCCGTATTTATTGATGAAAGGGCTTTCCGTCGTGATATTGCTGTTTTTAAAGGATGGGGATTGGATTTGATGGGGAATTGTCCCATCCATTACCGGATCGTTGATGTTTTCCTGGCCCTGTTTCTTTTTCATGGGATTCACCTCACTTTTTACCGTTAGTTTTGCTATTTTAGAGCCGGTCTATCCGGGGAGAAAAAAATGCCACGAATGGATTGTGCTGCTTAACGGAAAATAATAGTGAGGTGATGGCATGGAACAACGGATAAAGACAAGGACACTTCCAGGTAATGGAGAAGGCGAAATCGGCATCAGAACCGAGTTGAACGCCCTCCATCCATTTGAGTCTGTCTCCAGATTTGCAGGGGATTCTGTTGATGAACATAAAGATCTGGAAGAAGTCAACGAATATTTTTCAGAAATGACAATTTCTCAAATTAATCGTAATTCATAAAGAAAACTCGCCGATTGGCGAGCCTTTAGGCGAAGAGAGACGCGTAGTTGCCCTTATCTATATTCTTACAATCAAAACTGCGTAGAAGGACCCCCTTGCTGACAGTTTATACTTTCCTATACTTTTTTTGGCTGTTAAGGAAATTCATTAGCGTTGCATAAAAAAATATGATGGAATGTCAAGGGTCGATGGATTTGGAATAATTTACCTTTTAAGCAATAAAAAAATCCTTATAATTAGGGTTGGTAGTCCTTGACCAAATCCCTAACTATAAGGAGAAAACATGCAAGACAAGGATACCATAAATTCCACAATGAATAAATATATTGAAGACCTAAACGAAGAAACTTATTCTCAACTCGTCGATGTACCTGCTCTAGACAGATACAGGAAAAAACTGACGAGTTATACTTTTCTTCTGTTGATGATTTATGCTCAGTTTACTCAAAAAGAGAGTTTAACAGCTTTAGCTGAAGACGTTGGAGACTCCGATGACTTGAAATCGTTCCTAGGGTTAGGATCGATTCATAAGTCAACCCTGTCCAGGCACCTAAGGGAGTATTCACCTAAAGTTTTTGATGATATTCTCCAGCATCTGATGTTGGAGATTCAACGTCAAGAGCCGTCTCCATGGCACTCCCCAGGTATTAAAAACTTAAACGTGGTGGATTCGAGTGTCATTAGTATGTGTTTTTCAGAAAACCCCTGGGCTACCTATCGGAAAACAAAAGCAGGGGTTAAAATTCATCTTAAGGTGAGGGTCCATAAGGAGATGCCTGTCCCTGATAAACTTTTACTATCTCCAGCTGTTCACGCGGACCGGACCAAAATGGAGCCCCTGGTGAACGTGGATCCTGACGCGATTTACCTTTTTGACAGAGCTTATAATGACTATAATCTATACGACGATTACTGCGAAAAAGGCATTTCGTTTATTACACGACTGAAAGAAAATGCTGTGTACGACATTCTCAGCACCCAGAGAGTCGCCAACGATGAAGTTACGAAAAGGGATGCAGAAGTTAAGTTAGGCGGGAATTATAACCAAATGAAGTATTCTTTGCGCCTCATTGAAACAACGGATAGCACGGGAGAGCGTGTGCTCATCTTAACCAATTGCTTTCACAAATCCGCCTTAGAAATAGGAGACTTATATCGGCAGCGTTGGAAAATAGAAACCTTTTTTAAGTGGATGAAACAACACCTCAAGCTCAAGACCCTGTTTGGGAAAAGTGAAAATGCCGTCTATAATCAAATTTTAACGGCTTTTATCACCTATTGTTTACTTGTGCTTTTAAAAATCAAAACAGGTTTCAAAGGAAAGCTGCTTCGGTTGAAAAGGTGTTTACTCCATAACTGCTTTTCCTCTTTCACTGATTTTAAACTAAAGCTTTTTCGCCGCGCTTCCAGGGCATCCAGAGGGCGTCAATCGTACGATTTTGAATGGGAGTTTGAACAAATTCAGCATCAATATCAGCGAGGGGAGGTGGAGCTTTTTAATCATCTCCGCTACGATCCGTTGTTCCTGTAACCGCTATTCATATAAGTACTTATAATTTACTAATTGTGGAAAAAGGACTACCTTTATATCCCCTTGGTTTTTTGCACTTTTTAAAGCTTAACAAATGAATCAGAATATTCTGTTCATTTAAATAAAGCCTGAAATAAGTTTCCTTGACAATCACTAAAAAGATTTACGCAACGCTAATGAAGGAAATTATAAAATTTTTGCGTTGTGGATAATAAGCGAGAAGGGAGTCATCCAGCTCCAGGCGCCAGCGGCTATCGTCATAAGCGGTGGCCTCTCCGGAAGGAAAGATCACCTTTCTGCGGGTACCCCTGCTTATGCGTACGCCGCTAAGCGGGCGCCTTGCGCTTTTGTTCTATACCCTGTTCATCAAACGGCTTGGCGGAAAGGAGATCAGTTGGGCTGTTTTGGTTTTAGGGTTGTAATAAACCAGTAAGGCTGTTTCTTTAGCTTCAATTTCTCCAGAAGAACGGAAATGGCCGATGTCAAACGGCAGGAATTCAAGCAATGTGTGCTTGTGCAGATCCCGTTCCGACAAACCGAGTTTTTCAAGTTCCGGTCCTCCGATGAGAGGGTCTTCAGCAAGAGCTTTCAAATAGGCTGACCTGTGGGCTTTTGATATCTGTTGCTCCCACCACGGCTTCCGCGGCTTATGCTTTTTATTCAAAAGGTAATCGACCTTCATCAAGCCTGAAGCCGTTTCAAGTCCGGGGATGTTTTTTTCTGAAAGAAACGAAAGAAGGCGCCTGAAAAGGTCTTCAAGCTGATGTCCGATTCTTTCCCAGCCTCTGCTTTCCCAGTAGGAGCCGAACTCCTGGAAGAAATCGAATGGAGTCTCGAACACTTCGTTTACAAGGTAACGGATCGTATTGTCCATCCGGTGGTCATTCCAGAACTTCTCCAGTACATCTTCCACCTGCTTAATCCGGACAATGTCATCGAAAGAAAGGACGTTGTTTCCGAGAATTTCATATGGAGAATGATCCATATAAACATATTCATGTTCGCGCGCCCGGAGACGAAGCCCGGTTCCGCGCAGCATCTTCAAAAAGCCGAGCTGAAGTTCCTCCGGTTCAAAGGCAAACACATCGTTAAAAGTCCGGCGGAAGGAATTGTAATCTTCCTCGGGAAGTCCGGCGATCAGATCCAGGTGCTGGGTTATTTTACCGCCTTCTTTTACAAGAGTGATGGTGCGCGCAAGCTTTTTGAAGTTTTGTTTCCGCTGTACGAGTTCGTTTGTATAGTCATTTGTGGACTGTACTCCGATTTCAAAACGGAACAGCCCTTCAGGCGCCTTTTCATTGAGGAAGCTGATCACTTCCGGCCTCATGATGTCCCCGGTAATTTCAAACTGAAAGACGGTTCCGGGCCTGTGGGTATCAATTAAAAATTGAAACATTTCCATTGCATAGCTGCGGCTGATGTTAAAGGTCCTGTCCACAAATTTGATCGTTTTGGCACCGTTATCCATCAAATAGATTAAGTCGTCTTTAATCCGCTCCCGATTGAAATAACGGACACCGACTTCAATGGAAGAAAGACAAAACTGGCAGCTGAAAGGACAGCCCCGGCTCGTTTCGATATAGCTGACCCTTTTTCCGAGATGTTTCCGATCTTCGGGGAAACGGAAAGGGGATGGGATGTCGTTCAGATCGAGTTTCGATGATGGCGGGTTCAGTTTCGGGGACCCGCCTTCCCTGTAGGCGATTCCATTTACTCTTTGAAACGATCTGCTGCCCGCGAGCTCGTCAAGCAAGTTTTTGAATACCGCTTCTCCTTCTCCCATGACGATAAAGTCTGCTTCAGGCAGCTTCTCCAACCATTCCGCAGTATCATAAGTCACTTCCGGTCCGCCAAGAACGATGACGAGGTCTGGATGGACTTTCTTCAGCATTTTGATGACCTTAATTGTCTCACCGATATTCCATATATAGCAGCTGAATCCGATCACGTCCGGTTTCTTGATATGCAGATCGGACACGATATTCATCACCGGATCGTTGATTGTATATTCGGCAAGTTCAACGTCATACACGGGTGCGGCATATGCCTTAAGATACCTTATTGCAATATTTGTATGAATGTATTTGGCATTCAATGTACTTGCGATTACCTTCATATTGTCGTTCCTTCCTATATAAATGTTCTCCTGGTGTAAGCTAATCCCATAAGCATCTGTCCTTAAATATATAATTTTAATAGATGGGACTATGCTGTGTCAATTTGGTGAATGAGAGGCTAAAAATTTTAAGAAAGACACGGACCAAATCTGTTATATAAAAATAACAACACTGTTATATAACTTGAAAAACGCTTATTCGCCTTTAAATACAAGCAATTTGTTACAGAATTATAAACTGTTTCATTTAAAATGTTGAACGTTTTGTGAAAGTGTGACAGAATTCACTCCATTCCCCCGGACGTATCTATATAATAGGAGTAACAAAAGGTAAGTGAATTTCATCTTTTTGGAATTTATTCAGGGGGGATATAAATGGGAATATTGCCAAAGCATAATCAACTTGGTTTTTTTGAAATTCGCCTGGAATCGATCGGCGGCCTTGGTGCGAATCTGGCTGGGAAAATGCTTGCCGAAGCAGGGGTAATCGGTGCAGGCCTTAATGGTGCCAACTTTTCTTCATATGGATCTGAGAAAAAGGGTACACCGGTTAAAGCATTTGCGAGGTTTGCCGAGCCTGAGACGGAAATCCGCGATCACAGCCCGATTGAAGAGCCGCATGTAGTCGGCATTTTTCATGAAGCGCTATATAAAACAGTTGATGTTGTCAGCGGTCTGCAGCCTGACGGCATCGTGCTTGTCAATTCAACGAGGGATCCTGAAGCGGTCAAAACAGATTTGAAACTTGACCACGGCACGCTTGCAATTGTCGATGCCCTCGGCATTGCAGTTGAGGAAAAAACAAAAGTGAATACAGCGATGCTTGGTGCATTATACCGTATTGTAGATTTTCTCGATCCTGATCATATGAGGGATGTCATCCGCAAAACATTTGAAAAAAAATATCCACATCTAGTCGAGCCGAATATCCGGACATTCAATAGAGGCTATGATGAAGTCCGTTTTTATGAGTACGGCGTCCCAGAGGAAGCAGAATCGAAACCATTCATCCTGAAAGAACCGCTTTTAGGGTATGAAACACAGGAAATCGGCGGGGTCATTACCGCTCAGGCCAACAGTATTACCCGTGATTTGAGCGGTTCGCGGCAAGGGTTTCTGCCAGCTTTTGACCAGGCTACGTGCATCAATTGCGCGCAATGTGACACAGCTTGCCCAGACCTTTGCTTTGTATGGGAAGAAGGCGAAGACAAACGCGGCCGCAAGCAAATGTTCCTGAAGGGCATCGACTACCAATATTGCAAAGGCTGCTTGAAATGCGTTGAAGCTTGCCCGACATCTTCACTGTCAGTCAAACGTGAAGAAACAGGCTTTGCAGAGGAGTATCGTATAGCCCAGAACTTTCCATATGTAACAGGAGGTGCGCTCTAATGGCGATTTCAGAAGATAAGCTGCCGAAACAGACAGGGCAGGAAGAGCAAGTGGTAACGTTTGAGTCCGGAAATGAAATGGCAGCAAAGGCTGCCGCACAGATAAACTATCATATGATGGGATATTTCCCGATTACGCCTTCAACAGAAATTGCCCAGTATCTCGATACGATGAAGGCAAACGGCGAACATGACATCAAACTGGTTCCAGCCGACGGCGAACACGGTTCAGCCGGCATCAACTATGGCGGATCTGTCACTGGCGCCCGCGTTTTTAACGCGACAAGTGCAAATGGATTCTTATATATGATCGAACAGCTGCCGGTTCAGTCAGGCACGCGTTTCCCGATGGTTATGAACCTTGTAACCCGCTCCGTAAGCGGACCGCTTGATATTCGCGGTGACCACTCCGATCTTTATTACGGATTGAACACAGGCTGGGTCATCTTAACAGCTCCGACACCGCAGGCTGTATATGACTTTAATATCATGGCCCTAAAAATCGCTGAACGTGCTGATGTCCGCCTCCCGGTGGTTGTCGCTTACGACGGATTTTTCACTTCCCACCAGAAACGGAAGGTATTGTCGTTCAAAGACCGGAGTGCTGTCCAGAAATTTGTCGGGGAAGCACCGAAAGGCTATCCGACGGCTATTGAAAAAGATAAGCCTGTCACTATCGGCGCACATATGAACGGCGACGATTTGATGAACAACCATTTCCAGCAGTCCGAAGCCATATACCGTGCAGGAGAAGCATTCAAGGAAGTGGCGCGTGAATATGCGGAGATGTCAGGCCGGGAATATAAAGCGTTGAATGAATATATGATGGAAGATGCTGAAGTGGCGCTGTTCCTGGTTAACTCCGCTTCTGAAACAGCAAAGGACATCGTCGACCAATTACGGGCAAAAGGCATCAAGGCCGGGGTTGTTTCCCCGAATATCATCCGTCCGTTCCCTGTAGAAGAAATCCGCCGCACATTCAAAAATGTGAAGGCGCTGCTCGTCGGTGAACGTGCAGACTCCTATGGTGCAAACGGACCGAACCTGACCCATGAAATCAAATCAGCGCTTCAGGATGACAAAGAGAATAGCACCGTCGTGATGAGCCGTGTATATGGACTTGGAGGAAAAGACTTCTACCCTGCAGATGCAGAAAAGTTCTTTGAATTGGCAATAGAAGCAGCCGAAAACAATCGTGCCGAGAAGCCGTTTGATTATCACGGCATCAACAAGGGCAAGCCAGAGCAGGCGCTGCGCCAGGTAATCGAACCGATTCATTCCGAAGCTTACAATACAGGTTTGATAGATGTTACAAAGGATGAAGAGACGAACAAACTGAAAGTGAAGGTTCCGCCGCTCCGTGTGCTGACGGCTAAACCGAAACGGCTTGCATCCGGCCACGGCGCATGTCCGGGCTGCGGCATTTTTTCAGGACTTGAACTGTTCTTTAAAGGCATCGAAGGAGATGTAGTGACGCTCTTCCAAACTGGCTGCGGATATGTCACGACAACTGCTTACCCATACAGCTCGCATAAACAGACGTTTATCCATAACCTGTTCCAGAACGGTCCGGCGACATTGTCGGGAACAGTCGAAGCCTTCATGGAAATGAAGCGCCGCGGTGAGATAGACATTTCCGACGACTTCACTTTTGTCGTCGTAACCGGTGACGGCGGCATGGACATCGGTATGGGCTCTGCGATTGGAACTGCGCTCCGCAACCATAAAATGATCATACTTGAATACGATAACGAAGGCTATATGAACACGGGATCACAGCAGTCCTATTCCACGCCTATCGGTCATATGACAACAACATCAGGCGTCGGCAAAAAGCAGCAGGGCAAGACGTTCCACCATAAGGATACACCGCAAATCATGGCGGCGACCGGCATTCCGTACGTCTTCACCGGCTCGGAAGCATACCCGCAGGATTTGATCAAAAAGGCAGCCAAGGCTCAGTGGTATGCGCAAAATGAAGGACTGGTCTACGGCAAACTGCTCATCACCTGCCCGCTGAACTGGAAAGTCGCAGATGACCAGGGACAAAACGTTGTGAAAGCAGCAGTGGACTCTTGCTTCTTCCCATTATATGAGGTCGAACATGGTGTCACCACGATAACCTTTGATCCTGATGCAAAGAAAAAGCGTGTCCCGGTTTCCGACTGGCTCAAAACAATGGGCAAATCGAAACATATGCTGAAAGAAGAAAACAAACCGCTGCTTGATGAATTCAGCGAAATCGTTGATAACAGGTGGCAGCGGCTGAAAGCGAAACACGATAATCCAATGCTGTGACAATAAGCGAAGAAGCAGGCGAATATGCCTGCTTCTTTAATTTTGCCGGCGGGTTTTATCGGCTGATTCATGACCTTACTTAAAAATCGAACTTCCTTTGCCTGGCATGCCCCTGGAGCGGAAATCAGCTTCCCGTTTCAAAGTGCTGTGAATCGAAAACAAAAGTCTTTTCCTATTCCATAATCCTGCCCGTTTGATGAACATTTTTCCTCATTTTTTATAATTATGACCCGGATTGACTGAAACATAGAAATTGGCTGCAGGATCTTGGGGGTTTGATACCTGTTTTTATGTGGTTCTTATTATGAATCTAAATACAGAGCTAACAAACAGAAAATAGTTTTTTGAATAAAGGCTTCTGTCTCACCATAAAAGTAAGTACAGAAAGGGAGGGGTGGAGCGTGGATGTCTTAACCGTCAGGCAAGCGACAGAGCATGAAATTGCGGTCATTTTGAGCCAAGCGGGAAGGGTGTTCTATGAGAGCACACAGGGAATGTTTGGATATGATCCGGGAGCGGCCCGAGAAATGTCGGCGGCTGTACTCCAGGCAGGCGGTTATTATCTCGCGGCAATAGACCAAGACGGATCACTATGCGGGTGGCTGCTCATCTGTTCAACATATGACCAAATCCTGCGGGTGCAGACAGGATATCTGGCGGAATTGTATGTCTTCAAGCGATATAGGGGCAAAGGCGTAGGGAGAAGACTTATGAAAGAGGGTATCGACGTGCTTTCAAAGAACGGCTTCAAAACAATCCAGCTCAACGTATATGCGGGAAATCCCGCCAAAAAGATGTATGAACGTTTAGGTTTCCGGACGCAAAGTTCGACGATGGCAATAGTCCTGGATTAAAAACCTCCGAATCCCGCAATATTTTCTGAAAATATGCAACCTTTCCGGTATGCCTTCGTCTTACTTGATAAGAGTTTGATAGATCAAGACAGAGGGAGGATGAAAGGGTTGCTGAAACGGCTGTTTAAAAACCCGCTTTTTTTAATCGGGTTTTTATTTGTGTTTGCTCTGCTGACCGTCAGTCTCATACATACATATGCCTTTGACGGCCACATCAGGCAAGTGCAGATGTTATATGACGAAAACAATAATTTGATTGCAGCAGCACCGCTTGAGCCGAGCTGGCAGTTGCCGCTGGGAACGGACCGGCTTGGTTTTGATTTGCTGACCAAAATCAGTGTCGGGGCTAAATATACAATTATATTCGCCTTTATAATCGCATTTTTAAGGGTTTTTGTTTCGTTTCTGATAGGAATTTTTTATGGGAATTATCTTATGAGATATAAGCGTTATATTGATGGATTTGTGGATTCTTTTCACTTTATTCCTTTGACGCTTCTGGCGTATTACATTTTGCGGCCTGTTCTGTGGGAGACACCGGACGGTTTCCTTTATACGTTCACGGAGAGGGTTTCAATCGAAGTTATCGTTCTCACACTGCTCGCTATTCCGGTTTTATCGGTACTGATCGGAAGTGAGACGAACGAAATCCTTAAGGAAGAATTTATTGACGGTGCCAGGGTGCTGGGCGGTTCACGCTGGCACTTGATGAAGCGGCATGTCATGCCGCATTTGTTTCCGCGCCTTGTCATTATTTTCGGGCAGCAGGTGATCCAGGTTCTTCTCGTTTTTGCACATCTGGGACTTCTGCAGCTTTTTTTCGGGGGGACAGATATCGATTATTCCAGAGTGCCGGACCCGCCGCAATCTTTTTCAGGGGAATGGTCAGGACTTATCGGGAACAGTTTCAGGGAAATAAGAGTTGCACCATGGATCGTATTGGCGCCGATAACGTTTTTTGCTCTGACAATGCTGGCGATGAATTTTATGCTGGAAGGATATAAAAGAGTGCTGAATGATCGGTCGATGTATGCGAAAAAGGTACAAAAGGAAAAAACAGGACAGAAGGCTGAAGCTGAAAGTGGAGATTCGTGGGCGTTTACTCCGGCAGAAGCCGACTCTTATACAAATCAGTCATGAGCCGGGGGAATCCCGGCTTTTTCTGAATAGGAGTTTGAATTGTCAGGAAGGAAGTGTTTAAGTACAGCGGCCAACTTCAAGAAGTAGATCAGTGCAGCTGCGCCTCTGTCCTCGCGTGGAGATTGTCAACTGGCGAGATTTTTTGGCTTTTTTCTAATGACTGTTCTTTTTAAATCGTTTTGGACATATTCATCGGTTGGTGCAAGTAATCGAGACACCATGAGCAGTTGTGATGAACTCAGTGTCCGCCCCGTATAAAGCGGGAAGCTTACCCTTAGTAAAACAGCAACCATTTTTACATAGATGTGTGGTCATGTAAAAATGCGGTCACACTTTGGTTGCGGAATCAATCGTTGTCTTCGAGCATCCGGTATTTTATATTTTCATCATAAAGGCCGTTCTTTTTGCCCCAGAACCAGACCAGGACAGCGGACGTGCTGAAGGAAGCCATGACGGCAACTAGTATCCATGCGGCTGTAGTCATATGATTCATCTCCTTTTGCTATTTTCTAACATCGTACTAATAGAATTAAAGTTTTGTCAACATTCCTAATCTTGAAAAATATCACTTGCAAATTACAGGGTGCTTTGTGTACAATGATTGCAATTGCTGACGAGATGGGAGGGAAGACAGGATGCACAGCAGCCTGGGTTTTATCTCAGAGTTATTATATTACATGATGATACCTTTTTTAATTGTCATACTTCTGGATCTCTTCCGCAAAAAGAAGAATAAGGATTCAGAATAAGCGGTGCACCGGCGTGCATCGCTTTTTTTTATGGACCGATAAAATTTCTCTATTTATCTATAGGGAAATTAAATTTTATTTACAGAGTGACTGTTTGTAAGATTAATAATATAAGAAATGTGAAATTTATGTGAAATAATCATTAAATTTCTGTGAAAAAGAAATGGGGGAAGAAGAAATGTTTATTAACGAAAAGTACAGCGCTGCGAAGTACTGGCTAATCTCCGCTGTTGTTTGGATATTGATCGGCATGAGCCTCGGTCTTCTGACAGCAACGAAGCAGATTGACCCCGATCTTCTCAATAACCGCTGGACAACCTACGGCCATATCAGGTCAGCCCATGTCATGCTGGTCATTTATGCATGGCTGTCAATGGCTTATGTCGGTTCGATGTTCTATATGATACCAAAACTCGCCAAAACGAATGTGTACAGCGAAAAGCTGGGTAACTTCACATGTTTGTTGTACAACATCGTAATACTTCAAGGTTTCTTTGCATTGCTGTTCGGGCAGACATCTGTCATTGAATACGGGGAGTTCCCTCTTTGGGTTGATGTGCAGCTCTTAATCGTAATTGGGCTTGTTGCATACAACTTATTCAAAACAGTGGGGAACCGGCAGGAGAAAGTGCTGTATGTCAGTCTCTGGTATTTCCTCGGTTCTTTGCTCTGGCTGCCGCTGACATGGATCGTCGGCAACTTGCCGCCACAGTGGATTCCAAATGGCGTCCAGCAGGGATTGATGGGCTGGTTCCTCGGTCATAATGCCATCGGCCTCTGGATGACGACAGTCGGTGTCGGACAGATCTATTACCTGCTTCCAAAGCTGACCGGCAAGCCGTTGTACAGCCACCAATTATCAATGATCGGCTTCTGGACAATCGCCACATTCTATGTGTGGAATGGCCCGCATCATTTGATGAATGGACCGATCCCTTCGTGGGTGTCAAAAGCAGGAATCATTCCGTCCATTTTGCTGCTGATCCCTGTTTGGGCCGTTCTTGCAAACTTCTGGGGCACCATGCGAGGAGCATGGCATAAGGTAAGAACCGATGTTCCGCTCAAATTTGTCGTAGCAGGAAGCATTTTTTACCTTTGGGCCTGCATCCAGGGGCCGCTTCAGGCATTGCCTTCAGTAAGCAGTGTCATCAAATTCACGCACTGGACGGTTGGACATGCACACATGGGTCCATTCGGAGCCTTTTCATTCACTTCGTTTGCAGCCATTTATTATATTATTCCAAGGATTATCAATCAGAAGATCTGGAGCAATCGTTTGATGGAAGCCCATTTCTGGTTCTCGACAATCGGCTTTTTAATCTTTTCATTCTCTCTGTGGACTGCAGGTCTCATTCAAGGCTTTGCCTGGATTGAAGGAGTGCCGTTCCTTGAAACTGTGCTGATGGTCGAGCCGCTTGTGATCGGGCGTGCATTGGGTGGAACAATGATGCTTCTTGGGCAGTTTGCATTCGGATATAACATCTATGTAACCTTTAAAAACAAAAGAAAAATGAATTTGCCATCCACGAAAGACGATGCTGTCACAGCATAAGAAAGAGCAGAAAGGGAGGGGAACGTGTTGGAAAAAAAGCCTTCTGGCGTATTGATCGTAGCATTTATCCTGTTTGCTTTCGGTGTACTGGGAACAGTCATTTTACCGCTTTTCGATGATTCGCTGAATGTTGCTACCCCAAGTGGAGAGCTGCG
Source organism: Bacillus marinisedimentorum (assembly GCF_001644195.2). Taxonomy (NCBI): domain Bacteria; kingdom Bacillati; phylum Bacillota; class Bacilli; order Caryophanales; family Bacillaceae; genus Bacillus; species Bacillus marinisedimentorum. The sequence goes on from NZ_LWBL02000057.1 coordinate 18,529, forward strand.
GAATTATCAGGAGAATTCCCCGGAAGCGAGAGGCAGGGAGATTTATATTGAGAACGGCTGTATGACATGCCATACGCAATTTGTCCGTTCGGTTGAAGCTGACCTGAACCAGGATCTTGGCCCTGTAACAAAAGGCGGCGACTATAAATATGACCTGCCGCACTTGCTCGGGTCAAACCGCACCGGTCCTGACTTGATGTGGGTCGGTATGAAATACAATGAGGAATGGCAGCGCCAGCACTTGCTGGACCCGCAGTCAACCAGCCCTGGTTCAATTATGCCGTCTTATGATTTTTTGACTGAACAGGAACTGGATGACCTGGTAGCTTACCTAATGAGTCTGAAACCGACCGAAGAACGAGTGGCAAGCAGCAAATAACATAGGAGGGCAGGTGTGAATCATGGACGGTAAAGAAAAACATCTTGAAGAAAAAGACAGGGGGCATGAAGAAGAAGTGTCCGGCATCCGTGTCGGCCATAAAAAACTCCCAAGATTTCTGCTCGTAGTATATATCGTGCTCGGCGTTTGGGCAATCGGTTATGCAGTCTTTGCACCGGGGAAACTGGTCGTGTCAGAGACCAGCGAAGCTTCCGCCCAAAAAGGGCAACAAATTGTTGAGGGAACTTGCATGAACTGCCATGCCACCGGCGCAGCCCCTGTACTCGAAGGTGTAACGGACCGATTAAAAGATGACGAGATCCGCCATATTCTCGAAAATGGACGGAACACGATGCCGGCGCTTGGCGACAGGTACAACGAAAAAGAGGTCGACCAAATTTTGGCGTTTCTAAAAACATACAAATAAGGAGGGGAGATCATTGAAAGGATTTATTATCCGGTTATTCACTTACTTTTTAATTCTGACGTTGCCGTATTGGAACGGTTTCAGGGTGGATATTGATGCGAATCGTTTTTATTTATTCGGATATGAACTCGGTTATACCGCCAGCTATTTATTTTTCCTGTTCTTGCTGATGCTGATCGCAGGTTTCATTGGGATGGCGATGGTATGGAAGCGGTTTTTCTGTAAATTTGTGTGCCCGCATAATACGATCAGCTATGCTTTGAATCAGATAGAACTTAAATTCGGAACACCTGGCAAAGCTTTTACGATTTTACTAAGCATTGCGGCGAGTCTTTTTATGGCCGTCTCCACGGTCAGTTTCTTTTATGATCCATCCGTCATTATTGCGTCGCTCGCGAACATTGAGCCAAACAAATACTTCTGGCTTGTGTTGTCATTGTGGTTCATTTATATCGGGATGACATATAAGGCGAGAAATTCATTTTGTAAAGTTTGCCCATACGGACTGGCCCAGGGCGTTTCTGGCATCGACCGGAAAATGAAGCCGATCCGGAACCCCGGTGTATGGATTACATGGGGTACGACAATCGTTTTGTTCGTATTTTTAGTGGCAGGCTGGATGAAATAATGGGCAGAAGGACAGAAAGCAGGTGGAAAAGATGAAGAAAAGACTTTTGAAAAAAGGTGCTGCAGCTGTCGTCTTGGCTCTTGTGCTTACCTCCTGTTCTGCAGCTGAACGTACAAAAGAGGTGTCAGTATCACAACCGACGCAGATAGACTTTGAAATCGACCCCGATTATTCAACGAACTGGTGGAAGGACCAGCCAAACGGTAATTCCATGGTGGATCCTGATTGGGACGGATCGGGTCTCATGCTTACCGCCAATGAAGTAAGTGAAGGCATAACCATTACCGACCTGGAAACAGGTGAACCTGTCAAGTACATTCAGGGAGAAGGCACACCTCACCATATCCATATGAACAAGGAACAGACATGGGCATTTGCGACCCAGCGTTACGGTTCAAGCGTTCTGGCGATTGATATGGAGACTCTTGAGGCGAAAGAAATCACATTTCCGGGAATGGGTGAAAAACCGGGACCGCTGCATCTCGCATTTTCCCATGATGGAAAATATGCCTTTGTCGCATTGAACTCAGCAGGAGCAGTTGCTAAAATCGACGCCAATAAAGCGGAGTTTATCGAAGTGATTGAAGGAGTGGGAGAGCGCCCTCGTGATTTGGCGGTAACACCTGATGGCAAGAAACTTTATGTGAGCAACCAGGCTAGTCCGTTTATTGCTGTAGTCGATCTTGATACGAATAAAGTAAGGCACCTTGAACGGACGAAATCCGATTACGGAAAAGGAACCGGCTCAGGGCTCGACATGTCGAACGACGGAAAGTATGTAGCTGTGTCGAATACGCTTGATAATGAAGTGGCGGTCTATGACACAAAAACGGATAAATTAATCGAAAAGATCGGTGATATTCCAGGTCCGGTAAATGTCTCTTTTATGGGTGAAAGCAATTATTTAGCGACAGGAAACCGTTCTGACGGTTCAACCTCAATTGTCGATACGGAAAGATGGACGCTTGTTGATACGATTGAAACAGGCGGGGGGACGAACATCCCATACCTCGGTCCGGATGGACTCTGGTATACATCACAAAATGGCGCCGGTTTTTTGACAGTCATCGATCCTGATGATCATTTTCGCATCACCCGGAAAATCTGGGGCGTTCAAAATATCCACTGGCTGTATTGGGCGCCGGATGGAAAAACAATGTTCGGCACGAACTGGGGAGAAAAGAAAGTTACAAAGGTCGATATGACAAAACGCAAGGATTTCCGGGAGACCTATCTTGTGGGATTGAATCCTAATGGAATAGCGTTATATACTGATGTATCAGAAGAAAAATTGGAAGAATTCCGCAACAACAACGAAGGAGTGGCGGAAACCGTTGAAAAAGCTTCAACGCTTGTTATTCCTGAACCCAGGGATGAGCGCGAAGAAGCGTTCCTTGGCACATGTCTGCAATGCCATGACATCGGTCGGATCATGAGGAACAATAATAAGGGTGATCAGTGGTCAGCAACAGTTGACCGCATGCAGGGAAACGGAGCCCAAATGACCGACGAAAGCAAGAAGCTGATTGTTGAATACTTGAAATCAAATCAGCATAAGAGTCTCGAGATTCAAACGCAGTTGATGGAGGAATTGAGTGAAGGCAAGGGAAACAATAAGGCAGAACAGCCGGAAGAACAAACAGAGGATAAGGAAAAGAAGTAACGCATTTACGGGAGGTCTGAAGTGGTGAAACGAATGAGCTTCCAGGCCACCTCAAAAAAAAAAGGCAGGCTATGCAGGCGCCTGCCCCTTTTCTTCTGTTGTTACCAGCTGCTCCCAAAAAAGCCGGGCGAGACTATTTGGGAATCCGGCGTCCCGTCTCATGATAAAGAAAGGTCTTTTTATTATTTGTTTGGTAGGGACGATGACAAGTTCGCCTTTTTCAATTTCTTTCCCGCATGCTTTCTGGGAGACAGCGGCGATTCCGAACCCTTTTTTTACAGATTCGATGATTAATTGATTATTGTTGAATTCCATCAGGGATGCGGGTGTCAGATTATGGGACTCCCAATAGCCTGACGCCGCTTGTCTTAATGAACAGCCATGTTCCCTGATCAGCCAGGTCGCTTTCTTTAGGCAGGAAGGGGCAAAGAATCCATCATAAACAAATTCATAAGCCGGCGATGCAACCAGGACTACTTCATCCTCATCGAATGGCTCAACGTAGAATGGATATTTATCTTCCTTTCCTTCAACTAAAGCGATATCAATTTCTTCATTATATAATGAATCTGCGATTTCGTTTGAAGTGCCGACCTTAAGCCGCAGCTGTTCGGGTGAAAAGGCTGATCCAGAATAAAATTCATTTAAAAGATCTGATATGACAGCTTCACCGATTGTATTGCTGCAGCCAATCCTTAAAATATCCGGCTGTTTGGCATTTTTCATGGAAACTGCCAGCTTGTCTATGTAACCAAGCAATTCTTCAGAATGCCGAAGCAGGATTTTGCCATGCTCGGTTAATTCAACTTTGCGCGGTTCCCGTTTAAACAGCCTGACGTCAAAATCGGTTTCAAGCGTTTGAATATGGTGGCTGACAGAAGGCTGGGACATATTCAGAAGCTTTGCCGCTTTTGAAAAGCTTTTTGTCCGTGCAACTGCCAGGAAGGTATCTAGGTGTACTGTATTCATATGATTTTCCTCCAAGTTTGATATTGTGCAAGTATACTATATTTTCCGGCTTTGTTTCACCTAATATTGACAAATTGATAAAAAAGGAGTGGTAAATGATATGATGCCAAAATGGCTGGTAGGCGTATTGAGTGTTCTGATCTCTTTAGCTGTATTCGGACTTGTCTATTTTACAAGAGACACTTCGATAGCTGAAAGAGATATCCCGTTTGAGTTCCTGGCGATTGGTGTCCTTTCTGCAGCAACGCTTTTCACGGTATTGGGAATCCGATACAATCTCAAAAAATGATAATTTAATCGGCTTGCAGTCGTTTGACTGCAAGCCTTTTTTGGCTTGTGCCATTCCAGTGTTATCTGACTTGAGCCACGATGCCGTTGTGAACTTTAATGAAACCATGCCGAATGATATCCAGTCCGTTTTCATAGCAATAAAGCCCCATTTGCCTGATATCCATCAATTCTCTGTACGTATGATTCATCACATCAGCCATAATTGTGTAGTAAAGTCTCGACTTGAACTGGTTGCGCGGTGTCGTCATGATGATATAACCTCCAGGCTTTACGAAACGCCGATGGAAATCAATAATTTCAGATTTATACTCATCAGGAACATGTTCGAGTAAACCGACGCTTAATACGATATCAAACTCTTTGCCATATTTTAAATTGCGGATGTCATCAACTACATATTCAATATTCATCTGGTCTTTATACCAGACTTTCGGGCCGCCGGTAGCCGGATTGGCCCCCAGGAACGGGTAGCTTGAAGGGAAATGACCGAAACGGTCCGTCCTGCAAAATGCATCATAATCTACCAGTACCGCTTCACCGCCGGGATACATGGCAGAAAGCTGCATGGCTTCATAACCTTCAGCGGCCCCCAAAAACAGGATGCGCGGTTTTTTTACATCCAGCCCCTCGAACAAGGCCCGTTTTCCGCGAGGATCCCAGATACCGTCTTCAATTCTGTGTGCATAATTCCAGAGAGATAATCGGACAACGCTCCCAAGCACATGTTTGATCTCCTGCAGCTTGAACGTTGCTGCAGATTTTGACAGCGCTTTCATATTGCTGTTAAGTTCAGCCGGAACATCCTTAATGAACCAACTGTGAAAAGAACGGTTGAAAAATTCCCAGGACGTTTTTACGGGCATTGGTTCCTGGTGCTCTTGTTCCCAATCCAAGCGTTCTTTTGCGAGTTTTTTAACCTGTACCGGTTTACCGATCTTTTTCCAGTTTAATTGTGACCAGTCATGCACGGGGTTTGCAGTTATGAACTTGTCCACATTATCGGGGTTCCGCAAGTCATTGCGATAGCTGGGTGTCAGTGATGTATGATGCAAGTGCTCTTCGTGGAAAGGATGCATGGATGGTTCAGTACGTAATGCCAGGCTCACCACCTCCTATATAACAAATAATGGATTCACTGTGATTAAAGTATGTCACAATGAAAGCTTCACCGTCAATTAATAATCAGAAAATTTAAAAAGCATGGCGCGGATTTGCGTCATGCTTTTTAAGATAAGAAAGTTGTTCATTTGCGGATTTGGAGCCGTTGACCCCTGAAGCATCTCCCCTAAGCAGGCCCCGTTTCGTTGTCCAGCTGCAGTCGCCAGCGGCAATCCACATAAGCGGCGATTCCCTCCGGAAGGAAAATCCGCCGTCCTTCGGGTGACCCGCTTATGCGTACGACGCTGAACGGCGCCTTCAGCATATCGAATTACCAGAAGAACAGGCCGGCGATTGCGATTCCGGCAATGGCTGCCAGGGCAATGCGCTGCGGGCCAAAAAAGAACGGACCGCCGTAAAATCCATAGCCGAAACCGCGGCGGCCACGTCCTCCGTCAGGCTGCAAGTAGACATACTGGCGGTCTACATTGACAATCTTGCCGCGGTACTTGCGGCCATCCCGAGACCTGATATCGACAACCTGACCGCGGTAGCGCCGGCACAGGTCGTAATAACGTGTGCTCATTATAAAACCTCCTTAATCAGCTTACATTTCAGTGTATTGCTGAATAAGGAAGATGGATTGTACTTCTGACCATTGTTTACCGTTTTGTACCGATATATATGTTCCAGCCTATCAATTGTTTTGTTGAATCAAGCATCTTTTCATGTTCCTTAAGTGTCTTGAAATGATCTGCTGAAAGATCGAATTCAGGCATGAATTCTCTAGGGGTTCCGGAAACTGGGAAATCCGGTTTACTTGCCTTTACGTTCTTGAAGTCTAAGGACTCAAGGTGCTTGATCCAGGCATCCGCTGTAGGAATGCTGGATATTCCGTAAAGGGAAGTCATTTGTTCCATCAACTGTTCAGGCAGTGCTGCTTCAGAGGTCATTTCATTCAGGATAAGTTTGCCGCCGGGTTTCAGAACTCTGGTGAATTCATCCAGTGATGCCCGTATGTCAGTAAAGATGACAACAGATTCAGACAGAATGGCATCAAATGAAGCATTGGTAAAAGGCAAAGCAGTTATATCTGCTTGCAGGATTGTCATATTCGGTTTTTCTTCCGGGAACCGGGCTTTCGCTTTCTTGATCATCAAGGGATGGGCATCGACGGCAGTAACGAGAGTATCTGAATGATCTGCCAGGTAAGCTGCAGTTCTGCCAGTTCCACAGCCTGCATCAAGTATCTCTTTTCCTGCAAAGTAATCGGTATGCTGTTCTATTAACTTTTTAGTGAGTGGAAAGCCGCCCGGATGTGCATCTGCGACACCGAGGGCTGCCAGGCATTCAAGATAAGGGTACATGGTCATGCTTTTCAGCTCCAATTGGTTCGGGTACCGCATTTTATGCAGCAGCTGTCGTTAATGGGACTTGTGGACAAGTAAATGATTGCATGCCGCAGAAACAAATTGGAAATGAATGAATTCATGCAAATTGAATAAACTTGTTTGCAAGGGCATGAATCTTTAGCTGCTTAGAAGCTGATTCGTTAGACATTAAATCTGGAAATTGTCAAAAATATGTAATGAAAGGCATGTAATGGAAATGGTAAAATCAGAAGGGAGGGAGGCGCGAATTATGACGATTTTTGGTGTATTGATGACTTTTTTACGAATAAGTGTCATTTTCCTGGCGGGAAATGCTGTGTTATGGTGGGCGGAAATCAGGATTCTCACCGTATTTAGCCCGATGTTTGAAAAAATTGGCCTGTTTGAGATCGACCATGTGATGTCACTTTTGTTTGCAGCCAATCTTTTACTCATTTTCGTGCTGAACAGGCTATATTATAAAAAAAATCCATTTCAGCGAGATGAACCTCAAAGCAGCGTCAAATCAGCTGCAGCCGGACGGCCGCAGTAGGTTTTATAAATATATTCATGTTGAGTGCCCTCCCTGGGTTGACCGGGGAGTTTTTTTATGACGTCATATACAATGGGAATCAAACGCAGGGCGGTAATTTCACATAATCCAACAGAAGTTTTCACTAAAGTTTCTCTATGAAGCAGAGGTCTCCGGCTGGCAAAATGAAAACGCTATATGTACAATAAACTTGAATGGATTAACATTTGCTACATAAAAAAGGAGAGGATAAAATGAGTGAGGAAATGAAGCAAGAAACAGTCGTGGAACGTTCTCTGCCCCGAATCGGTTCGCCGGCACCGCAATTTGAGGCGGTGACAACCCACGGAACGCTCCGCCTGGAAGATTATAAAGGAAGCTGGCTCATCCTGTTCTCACATCCTGCCGACTTCACGCCGGTCTGTACAACTGAATTTGTCGCTTTTCAAAACATTTATCCTGAATTGCGCAAGCTGAATACGGAACTCCTTGGATTAAGTATTGACAGTGTCCATTCACATATCGCCTGGGTCAGGAATATCGAGAAAAATTTCGATGTGAAGATTGAGTTTCCAGTCATTGCTGACTTGAACAAAGATGTAGCCTACAAATATGGAATGATCATGCCGGAAGAAAGCAGCACCGAAACATCGCGGGCTGTATTCGTGATCGATCCCGATCAGAAAATTCGTGCGATCATCTATTATCCGCTTACAACAGGCCGTAATATGGATGAAATCCTGCGTCTTGTGAAAGCGCTTCAGACCACCGATGAACATGCTATCGCCACACCTGCAAACTGGCAGGAAGGCGAGAAAGTTATCGTTCCGCCGGCAACGACAACTGAGGGGGCGGCTGAACGTGAAACAGAGGGGTATGAATGCATCGATTGGTACCTGTGCAAGAAGAACGTATGATAGGGGATGAATAGATGGCCTGTGTAAATGCCGATGGAACACTGACCGGCACAGCCAGAAAAATTTTGAATGTTCTTACTGATGAAGTGAAAAGTACGGACGAAATTGCAGCATCAGCAGGCCTTCCGATGTTCAAAGTCAGGAGCCTGGTTAGGGAAATGGCGCAATCAGGGGTTGTTGACCAGCTGGAAACCGGATATCTCATTTCTGAAAAGGGAATGGAAAAATTGAATCAGCATAAATAGAACCCCGGCGAGAGCAACGGGTTCAGTAATCAAAGAGAAAAAATAGACAGCAAGCTGACCGAGGACGGAATCGCATATGATTTCGTCCTTTTTTACTTGTATTTTGATGTTTTTTGCAACAGAACAGGAATTGACACGCTTTCAGCGCTTCAAACTTCAAAAAGGCATTCTGCGGAAAAAACTGGTGCTTAGCATTCATTTCTTTTTGGAATAGGGAATTAAGAGGTTTTATGGGTGAAGGGATATAGCTGTTATTCAACAAACTAGGCAGTATATTGTGGAAGAAGAAATCCGCTGTCCTGAATCTTGCCCGTCACCCGGCATGAAACCGAGGAGTTATGGCTTGAAAACCGGGCTGAACGGCGCGAAACATG
>NZ_LWBL02000058.1 GCF_001644195.2 Bacillus marinisedimentorum
TACCTCAAAAAGGCGGAACGCACATGCGTTCCGCCTTTTGTGTCAATTACTGTATCCATGTGGGTTGTTCGACTGCCATCTCCAGGAGTCTTCACACATTTCTTTCAGGCCTTTTTCAGCTTCCCAGTCCAGCTCTTCTTTCGCTTTTGACGGGTCCGCATAGGAAACAGCCGCATCACCCGGACGGCGGTCACCCACTTTATATGGAACACTCCTTCCTGATGCTTCCTCAAATGCCTTCACCATTTCAAGCACACTGTAGCCATTTCCTGTTCCAAGGTTATACGCTTCAGCTCCAGTAGTATCAGCGATTTTTTCAAGTGCTTTCAAATGCCCCTTTGCCAGGTCCACTACATGGATATAATCTCTGATGCCCGTGCCGTCTTTCGTAGGGTAATCCGCTCCGAACACACTTAGTTCATCAAGTTTCCCGACAGCTACCTGTGCGATATATGGCAGAAGGTTATTTGGAATTCCATTCGGATCCTCACCGATTTTTCCGCTATGATGCGCCCCAATTGGATTGAAATAACGAAGCAGTGCAATGCCCCACTCGCTATCGGCCGTATAGAGATCCTTGAGAATTTCTTCAATCATCTGTTTTGTGCGGCCATAAGGGTTGATGGCACCGAGCGGAAAGTTTTCTGAAATCGGCATTTCTTCCGGCATCCCATACACCGTCGCCGAAGAACTGAAGACGATCTTCTTCACGTTATGTTTCGCCATCACTTCGGTCAGCATAAGGGTTCCGGTAACGTTATTGTGATAATACTTTAGCGGCATTGCCACTGACTCGCCAACCGCCTTCAAACCGGCAAAGTGAATGACAGCTTCAATCTCATGGCCGGCAAACACTTCATCAAGCATATCTTTATCAAGAAGGTCCACTTTATAAAAGGTAAACGGCTTGCCGGTAATGTCGCGAATCCGGTCAAGGACCTCTTCCTTGCTGTTTGATAGATTATCGACAATGATAACTTCGTAACCGTTATTCAGCAGCTCCACAACCGTGTGGCTCCCGATATAACCGGCCCCGCCTGTCACTAAGATTGGCATTGTGATACCTCCAGGGTTGCGTTTTAGTTAAATACTCTATTCCAGTATATATAGTTTGCGTTTGTTTTACAATTACGGGCTGGAAGTGATCTGAACGCAACACCCCAGAGGTGAGGGGGTATCTGCAGATAAGCGCCACTGCCGCTTCCAGGAAGTTTTACTTCTATTTTAAATTGGCACTAGTTGTCCAGTTCTTTTCCTAACAAAATCCCGTTTATCTTGTCTTATTCTAAAGGGCACTACACCCCTGTCATGAGTCCTTTTACGACTGCTGCCGCCTTCATATTGTCTGAATCAACCGCAAACAACCTCTCATTGATATATTGGGAATTTATGTATATTAAGGTAGGGGTTAACTGGATATGGATGGATTTAAATCAAAATAAAGTATTGAATTTTCAGAATTATGTGTTAGTATTAAAAGCGTAAAATGAAATACTGTTTTCACTAGATGAAAACTAAAGGAGTTTGATCGTAGTAATGGCAATTGAAAAAAACAGTATTCGTGCTTTAGACCGAGCTTTCGATATTATTGAATCCTTTTCATTCAAAGAACCTTTGTTGACATTAGTGGAAATTGCTGAAAAAACAGGCCTTGCCAATGCCACTGTACACCGTTCCTTAAAAACAATGATCGACCGCGGCTATATTGAAAAAGACAGCAAAACCGGCAAATTTAAATTAGGAATGGAATTTGTGCGTGTAGGGGGAGTTGTAGTCCAGTCAACTGACGTTGTGTCCATTGCCACACCCTTCCTGGAAAAATTGGCAAAAACAACTGAGTTAAATACCAATCTCAGTGTTTATGATCGGGGTAAAGCTCTGTGTCTAATCAATATCGAATCCTTTCACAGGTTCGGGCATGAGATAAAAGTCGGGCAGCGATTACCCATTTATGCGGGCGCACTGTCCAAAGCAATTTTTGCAGCATTGCCTGAACAAGAAATTGAAAAAATCATTTCTCAGGATCTGGAGCTTTTCACACCTAACACAATCGCTGAAAAGGAGGTTTTATTGAATGAATTAAACATAATCAAGGAAAGGGGATATTCCGTGTCAAAAGGTGAACTTTCACTAGGTGTGAAAGCATTCGCTAAGCCCCTGTTTAACTACGAACACAAAATGGTAGGGGGAATTGCTATTTCAGGTCCAGATTATTTTATTAAAGAAGAAATGGAAGAAAACCTCTTAAACGAACTAAATAATACTGCCGATGAGATATCTAAAGAGTTGGGTTTCAAAAAAATGATATAAAAAGGGAGCTGGGAAATACATGCGAATATGGAAAATCTTTTTTGTTTCATTGTTTTTAGTCCTTTTAACCATAGGCTGCAGCCAATCTAAAGAAACTTCAACTTCTCAAAATCAAGAAAACGGGAAAACACAAGGCCAAAACTCCACTGAACCTCAAGAAGGCGGCACTATCACTGTTGCTTCAGGTGCTGACTTAACCATATTAGACCTACATAAATCCACAGTACTTTCAGATCGAATCCCTCTACTTCATGTCCAGGAAATGCTGGTAACCATTGATGAAAACATGAAAGTGGTTCCAATGCTTGCGAAAGATTGGGAAGTAAGTGACGATAACCAAACGGTTACATTCAATCTTCGAGAAGGCGTACCATTTCACAATGGAAATGAAATGAAGGCAGAAGATGTAAAATACTCAATTGAAAGATTTATTGAAGTATCCCCGCGAAAAACTGAATTCTCTATGGTGGACTCTATTGAAGTAGTAGACGATTATACGGTTGCTTTTCACTTAAAAAACCCTTCTGGCGTGTTCCTTGGTTCGCTTGCTAATCCGTTCAATCCTGCAGTGATCATTCCAAAAAGTTCAGGGGCCAATGGCGAAGATATAAAAGAGCCTATTGGAACAGGACCATTTAAATTTGAAAAATGGGAACAGGGAAAACAGCTTGTTCTTAAGAAATTTGAAGATTATCAACCAATAGATAGTGAAGCATCAGGGTTTGGCGGAAAGAAGACAGCGTACGTTGACGAGGTGATCTTTAAGCCGATTTCCGAAGCCTCTGTCAGATTAACTGCGTTAGAAACGGGTGAAGTTGATCTGGTCCTTGATATCCTGCCGAAAGACTATGATCGTCTAAAACAAAAACAAAACCTTCAAGTATCTATGAAACCATCCATGAACTGGGGCATGCTGCAATTTGGAATGAAAAAACCGCCTTTTGATGATCCAAAAATGAGGAAGGCAGTTGCTTATGCTCTCAATAAACAAGAGATTGTAAACGTTGCAACACGGAAATTGGGGGAACCTGCACCTTCCCCGGTATTCCCGGGAACAGAATGGTCTTCAGATGTACATCAAACAGATTACAAACAGGACATTGAAAAAGCAAAAAAACTGGTCAAAGAAGCAGGTTATAATGGTGAACCAATCACGATTTCCACGAGTACTGCCTACGACCATCATGAGAAAACCGCCCTCGTCATGCAGTCACAGCTTAAAAAAATCGGGCTGAACGTTAAAGTGGACGCTGTGGAATGGGCATCTTTCATTTCCGATAAGTGGGTAACGGGTGATTACCATCTGTTAAACGGCCATATTACTCCCAGGCCGGATCCGAACCAAATCTATTATGCTTACTTGCACAGCAGTTCAAGCTATAACGGATATAAGAGTGAAGAAATGGATGCTCTACTGGAAAAAGGCATAACGGAAACCGATTTAGCAAAAAGAAAAGAAATTTACGAAGAAGTCCAAAGTCTATTACAAGAGGATCTTTCTTTCATGTCCCTGTATTTCTATCCAGTGATAGAAGCGTACTCACCAAAAGTCCAGGGATATGAAACGTGGAGTGCCGGTTATCCCCGGTTGTGGAATGTTTGGTTGAATGATTAACATACAGGAGGGAGATTTCCCTCCTGTTTTGATAGGAGGTAACGCATAGATGGCGAGCTATATAGTAAAAAGGCTCTTATCATTAATTCCCGTTTTACTTACTGTTTCTATAGTAGTCTTTCTGATTATTCATTTCATTCCAGGAGACCCTGCAGCAGTCATGCTAGGTTCACAGGCCACTTCTGAACAACTTGAAGTGATGAGGCAGGAAATGGGGCTGAATGAACCATTACTTGTCCAGTTCTCCATATGGTTCATGAATATGATTAAAGGTGATCTGGGAACTTCATTGGTGTCCGGCCAAACTGTTCTTTCTTTAATTGCAGACCGGCTTCCAGCCACACTGAATTTGATTATATACGCCATCACCATTTCCATATTGATTGCGATTCCTCTTGGAGTGCTGGCTGCGGTCAAACACAATTCCAGTGTGGACTTTGCATCTATGCTTGTAGCGCTTATCGGTATTTCAATACCTAACTTTTGGGCAGCATTGATCCTTATTATGGTCTTTTCCCTTAACCTTGGCCTGTTCCCATCTACGGGATACATTTCGTTTACAGAAAATTTTTTCCAAAACATTCAACACCTGGCTCTGCCTGCATTTTCTCTTGGCTTTATCCAGGCCGGCATCATCACCAGGATGACAAGGTCAAGTATGCTTGATGTTTTGAGACAAGATTACATTAGAATGGTAAAAGCCAAAGGAGCGCCTCCATTTAGAGTGATTTTCAGACACGGTTTAAAAAACGCCATGGTGCCAATCATCACCATTATCGGAATTAATTTTGGCCTATTGCTGGGCGGCACTGTTGTGGTGGAATCTATTTTCAGCATCCCAGGCATCGGCCAACTGATGATTCAGTCTGTATTGAACCGGGATTACCCTGTCATTCAAGGAATCATCTTAGTCATTGCCACCATTTATGTGTTTATTACGTTGATCGTCGACCTTCTTTACACCTATTTTGACCCAAAAATCAATTACAGTAAGGGGTGATAAAGATTGGATGGTAAAGTTGCACAAAAAGAAAACAGTTTAGCAATAACCGTTTGGAAAGGGTTCTCCAGGCAAAAGCAAGGTGTAATCGGGCTCATCATAATAGGAACAGTCGTATTGATTGCTTTATTCGCACCCTTGATTGCTCCCTATCACCCCATAGATGATGTCAACTACTCCAAGCTGAATGCCGCGCCCAGTTCTGAGCATTTATTTGGCACAGATGAATACGGGAGAGATATCTTCAGCCGGGTACTATATGGAGCCAGAGTTTCAGTGTCTATCTCCTTCACCACGATTTTAATATCGGCAACGATTGGTGTCATGATGGGGTTGATATCCGGATACCTGGGTGGAATTACAGATAGCATTTTAATGAGGATTGTCGACGGATTAATGTCCTTTCCGCCTATCTTATTTGCCATTGCATTAATGGCCGCACTGGGAACAAGCACACAAAACATTATTCTTTCCCTGGCTATTGTTTATACCCCTATGTTTGCAAGGTTAATAAGGGGGACGGTTCTGTCTGTTAAGGAGCGAGAATATGTCGATGCAATCAAAGTAATGGGAGGTTCCAGGGCAAGAATTTTATTCAAGCACATCCTCCCCAACTGCATGTCGCCATTACTGATTCAAATGACTACATATTTTGCATATGCAATCCTGGCAGAAGCTGCATTAAGCTTCCTTGGCCTTGGAGTTCCACAGCCGAATCCAAGCTGGGGAAACATCTTGTATGATGGAAGACAATATATGATTGACTCCCCGTGGATTACCATTTTTCCAGGATTAGCGATTATGATAACCGTTTTGGGACTTAATCTGCTGGGAGACGGACTCAGAGATTATTTGGATCCCAAAATAGATTAATTGGAGGGTTTAGAATGAAAAAATATTTATTTGGCGAAATGACCTGGCCGGAAATCAAAGAAACAGTTGAAGAGGAACGAGTTGCTATCGTTCCCATCGGAATGATAGAAGAACACGGCCACCATCTCCCTGTTGAAACCGATGTAATCCTTGCAAACGAAGTTTGTGTGAGAGCGGGAAAAGAGCTCTCAGATAAAGTGGTCGTAGTTCCACCCGTAAATCACGGTTATGCTCCGCACCAAATGGATTTTCCCGGTGTTATTTCGATAAGCAGTTCCACTTTTATAAATTACATCGTGGATGTTGGTATCAGCCTCGCACATCAAGGTTATAAAAGAATCTTATTTTTTAACGGACATGGCAGTAATGTCTCCTTACTTCAAGTAGCTGCCAGACAGGTTAATCTTAAATACCCAGACGTGCAATGTGCCTCTCTTTCCCATTGGGATTTACAGCCTGTTATCGATTTAATGGAAGAAATCCGCGATTCTGAAAATCCTGGCGGAATAAATCATGCAGGAGAATTGGAAACTTCCATGTACCTGGCAATTAAAGAAGACCTTGTCCAAATGGATAAGGCCGTAAGAGATCTTGATAAATTTAAAACCTCTAAATATTTCTGGCTCGATTTAGTTGGAAAAGGGGATGGGCGCATCGTCGCAATGATGCCTTACTGGAGTACAATTTCAGAAACCGGCACCCTGGGCGATCCTACACCTTCAACAAAGGAAAAAGGCGAAAAAATTTTAAATGCTGCAGTAGAGGGCCTAATTGAATTTATCAAGATATTCAAAGACCGAAGCCTTAATCCAAGAGTCAATCATCACTTGTGATAAAGGGGGCCTTTCACATGACAAACAACCTTCTGGAAGTGCAAAATCTTTCAATCGAATTTTCAAACGGTAAAAAAACAAACAGAGTTGTTTCCAATATCAATTTCTTCATAAAAAATGGGGAAACCCTTGGTGTCGTCGGAGAGAGCGGCTGTGGAAAAAGTGTCACATCCCTGGCTATCATGGGGCTTATCCCCTCTCCTTCGGGGAAAATACCTGAAGGAAAAATATTATTTAAAGATCAAAACCTTGTAGAATTAAGTGAGAAGAAATTACGGGCAATCAGAGGAAAAGATATTTCAATGATCTTCCAGGACCCTATGAGCTCACTAGATCCCGCTTTTACCATCGGCTATCAGCTTGATGAAATTTTGAAGCTGCACACAAATATGTCTGATGAACAAGTCAGGGCAAAGTCTATTCATTTATTGCAATCAGTAGGCATACCAAGCGCTGAAGAGCGATACAGGCAATACCCTCATGAACTTTCCGGCGGGATGAGACAAAGAGTAGTAATAGCCATAGCCCTTGCATGCAGCCCTAACCTTTTAATTGCTGATGAGCCTACGACTGCTTTAGATGTAACGGTTCAAGCGCAGATTATGGACCTTATGAAAGAATTAAAAGAAAATATGCAAACTTCCATAATGTTGATCACCCACGACATCGGCGTTGTAGCTGAAATGTGTGACAGAGTTGTGGTCATGTATGCAGGACAGATTGTTGAAGAGGCAAGTGTAGTAGAACTTTTTGACACAAGTGCTCACCCCTATACGATAGGATTACTGGAGTCCGTGCCAAAAATAGGTGATGACAAATCCAACCTCTTCTCCATTCCCGGCAATGTCCCTTCCCCCGAAGAAATGCCGGCTGGGTGCCGTTTCCATCCCAGATGCCAGTTTGCAACTGATAAATGTATTTCAGAAGAACCTGGTGTAGAAAAAATAAACGAGAGTCATTCAGTAAAATGCTGGCATTATAAACAGGTGATGAATGAAAAGAGTGGTGAAAACATTGGAACCTTTGCTTGAAATCAAACAAATCAAAAAACACTTCCCTATTAATCAGGGCTTATTGAAAAAAAACCATAAATCCCTTAGAGCTGTCGACGGAGTGAACCTGGAATTAAGTGAACGGGAAACATACGGACTAGTAGGAGAAAGCGGCTGCGGAAAAAGCACATTGGGCCGCATGGTCGTAAACTTACTTAAACCTACTTCTGGAGAAATAACCTTTTATGGAAAAAACATTAGCGACTTTAAACGCAATGCCGAAAAAGAGTATTCCAAAAACGTTCAAATGATTTTCCAGGACCCCTATTCTTCTCTAAACCCAAGGCAAAAAGTCATCGACATACTTAAAGAACCATTAACGATCCACCGTCCTTCTTTATCCAATAAAGAAAAAAATGAAATCGCAATGAATTTGATTGAACGTGTTGGACTTAGCCCGGACCACGCATCAAGATTCCCCCACCAATTTAGCGGCGGTCAAAGACAACGGATTGGCATCGCCAGAGCTGTCGCCTTGGAACCAAAATTGATTGTGTGTGATGAACCGGTTTCAGCACTGGATGTATCGATCCAATCACAAATCATCAACTTGCTGAAAGATCTGCAAAAAGATTTGGGAATTTCATATTTGTTTATCGCCCATGATTTAGGAGTTGTAAAGCATATAAGTGATCGGATCGCTGTCATGTATCTCGGTAATATTGTGGAAGTCGCACCCAAAAGGGAAATTTTCGCCGAGCCGCTTCACCCGTACACACAGGCACTGCTTTCCTCCATACCTAAAGAACATCCAAATGAAAAGAAAGACCGAATCAAGTTGAAGGGTGAACTTCCCAGTCCGAGCAACCCGCCAAACGGATGTAAATTTCACACAAGGTGTCCTATCGCGGAAGATATTTGTAAAGTTGAATCACCTAATCTTGAGTTTAAAAAGAGCGGCCACAAGGTTGCTTGTCACTTTGCATGAAAAGTTATTAAAGAAAGGCTGTGTTAAACGCTAGTGTTGATTTCGAAAAAGGCATTCCTTTTTTGTAATTCACCTTGCATACCTTTCTTTTAAGAAGCACAGAGGGAAGTAGGATGAATCTGCCTGTTGTAGCATCCAAAGTCACTATATAGATTTTATCAGAAAGAATCTTTTTCATTTGTATACTATATTTATTTGTGAATTGATATCCACTATAGAAATAAGGTGCCTCTGCTGCTCTAAAGCCGCTCAGGCACCTTATTCACTGCCACCCGTCTTCACAAAGACGTCCCTGGCAATGTCACAAACGATTATCCAGCTCTTTTTCTCCAGTAATAGTGGATGTCCGAAAAAGGTGCATGACCCCTGCACGTTAAAGATCCGGTGCAGGCAATTCAATATGAGGCATATCGGCAGGCGATATACATTGTTACATACAAACCGAAACGAATCGTTTGCCAAAAATGAAGGCGATACCCTTTTTTTAAACCGATATGTAGTGACTATCACCCATATCGCCCCGCGATACGTTTTATAACAAGGCGTCAGCCTTTCTGATAGACTAAACTTTCCAAAGCTGAGTAGATTCAATTGACTTCATTCTTTTGTTATATCGCCAGTCGATACATCCGCTTACCATCAAAATCCTCTTTGGTAATACTCTCCTTAAGTACATTGAGCAGTAGCTTGTTATATGTTAATTTGGAGTACCATATCGGGTGGCGATATGGTATTGCATTTTATATGGGAGACTGTTTTCTGAAGTGTCTAAGATCAGGCATCTTTTCTGTTTGATCAAGAAACCGTCTTTGTATACCTGCACTTAGGATAGTTACTGCACCCATAAAACGAACCGAAATTCCCTTTCTTCAATGATAATGATCCACCACATTTCGGGCATATGTTCCGATCTCGGGAATCATTTATTTGTCTTACTTTTTCTGATTGGCTGGATTTGATTGATTCTACGTGTAACTTACTGACCCGTCTCTTTTCTTTCTTATCTTTTATAACTAAACGGTCTAATTTTCGGTTGATTTCTCTAAGTTTTTGGCCACTTATTTTATGGGTGTTCTGTTCTTGGATGACGTGTAGCAATTGCGGAAACTGGACGACTCTTGCCGATTTGAACTCTTCCTTAAACTTAAAAGTTGACTGATTGGAAAACGCAATAATGGAATGAATAGATTCACTGTCTTCATTCCCCAGATAGTTCTTCAAGGACTGGATGTGGCCATAGTTTTGCCAGATGGGATTATATAATTTCTCTTTCCGTTTATATATTACCTGGGTCCAGTACTTCTGCTTTTCGTTGCCGAAAATCCATCCCTTATAATGCTTGGTTTCGATAACAAAGATGCCAAATGGTGATGTGACCACGTGATCGGCCTGAGTGGTCCCTCCTTTTCCATTGGGTACATAAAGGTCCTGATACAGTGTATAGTTTGGACCAAGATTGCTTAATATTCGATTAACATACCTTTCCGCTACTGCTCCTTTGATTTCCGGGTATTTTATTCTTAGATATATAATTCCGGCTAGAATGATGAATGCAAATAGAGCAGGTGCGATTAAGATTATCGGTATAATTAAAAATATGATTGCTGCTGCTATAAGCATCTTGTTTATTCCGGACATGTTGATCGCCTCCATATATAAGTATCGGTACATTTTTTATCGGTAGAATTTTGGTGTTTTTTACCTTTTGCGTGCAAAAAGGTGCCTGACCCCCGGCGCGTTAACGCGCCGGGGGTCAGGCACCACAACTCAGCACCACGATGTGGCGATTTTACATACAAACTAAAAGAATAGCATCCAGATATATAGTTGATGCCCTTTTCTTAAACCAGTTCCCCTCTGCATTGCATTCATATCGCCCACCGATATGTCGCAAGGAATAAGTTTACCTATCCGATATGCAACAAGCTTTACATTATTATGTACCGAATATGTATCTATGAATCCCGTTGATCTTACCACTTTCAAAAGGTATTCACATTGTTTCCGACCATGTATTGCCGGCCGATGCAACACAACGTTTCAGTTCCCTTTCACCCTGGTTACGTTACATAATTATAAAAACCCGTTATAGTTCCTTCCACTTTGGCTTCAGTATCGGTCCTAGTAGGGATTCATTACCGACTGCCCAATCAATATCCAGATTCACTATTAGTCAAATCTACAAACTTGATGACTTTTCTTTTAAACACGGGACTCGTCCTTTATAATTAAAAACAACAACCATTTTTCAAAAAGGAGGTGAAAACGCCATGGAAAAAACAGAACTGATGCAGTTTTTAACCGAACAGTTCGGGAAAATGGATACACGGTTTGAGGCCATTGATAGACGATTCGATGAGATGGACAGTAAATTCAGTACAATGGAAAAACGTATTGATCAGATTGATAGTAGGTTTGCTGCCGTTGATGAGCGTTTTGACCAGATCGATAGTAGGTTTGCTGTCGTTGATGAGCGTTTTAATCAGATTGATAATAGGTTTGCTGTCATCGATGAGCGTTTTGATCAGATTGATAATAGGTTTGCTGTCGTTGATGAGCGTTTTGATCAGATTGATAATAGGTTTGCTGCTATTGATGAGCGTTTTGATCAAGTCGATAACAGATTTGAATCTGTTGATAAACAGTTTGTTCAAATCGATAACAAATTTTCAGATGTAGATAAGCGTTTCGACTCCATGGATGGTCAGTTCAAATCTGTCAACCACCAAATAAGGGATTTGTCCAAGCAACTTGATCGAATGGAAAAGGCCCAGCAGGAAGATGTTGTTGTTATTCTGAAAAGCACACAAAAGAAAATCGACCATATCGCTTTTGATATCGACTATTTGCGCAATCAGACGAGCAGGCATGATATGGATATTGAACGGCTTAAGAAACAGATCGGCTCTTGATTTTGGAAGTTTCCCTGAGAAATATTCTTGAGCCGCTTTTTTATTTCCCCTTTAAATGCTTTCTACTTTTTTCCCCTGTACAATGCCTCACCTTTGCTAACATCTACTCATCCGCATTAATCCCCCTTAAATCATTAAGCTATGTTATGCGCTGTAAAAATGCATATCGGGTGACGATACACATTAGCATTTGGTAAAGGATGTTGTTTGTCCGATTCATATCGGCGGGCAAGATACTTTCTGCCAGGCTGACATAGATTAATGATGAATAGAGGGGTATCTCAGACTGCCCTACCGCTTTACCTGGTTACAATAACGTCCTGTATCGCCCCCCGATACGTTGAAGAAACCGGTTTATCCAGGGGAACATCTTGCCGGAAATTCCGGATCGCATGCGGTATTGGTTAAACCGTTACTAAGCGAACAGCATGGAACATATCGCCTGGCGATACAATACAGTAGTTTATTGCAAAAAATCAGGCGACCCTCCGGCCGCCTTACATGCTTTCTTCTTTTACCTACTTATTCATCGGTACATAATCCGGATAATCCGTAATTATCCCATCTACCTTTGCTTCTAGAAGCGGGGCTGTCAAAGACACATCCCTGACTGTCCAGGTCATAACTCCCATCCCTAACTCATGCACCCGGTTGACAAGGTCACGATCCACATGTCCGTAACTCGGATTCACGTAATCTGCATAATCTGCAAAGTTTGCAAGCGATACATCTGTTAAATCCTGTGCTTTCCACGTCAGAACCCCGATCGGCACATCGGGCAGCAGTTCATTCATCTTTTTCATCGAGTTGAAATCGAAGGATTGCAAAATGATCTTTTCATTGTTTGGCTTGTCCATCTGGCGCTCCTGCAGTTCCGCGGCCACCTTTTCTTCAATCCCCGGATAAAGCCACGGCGCTTTCAATTCTATCAGGATGCCGGTTTTCCCCCTGTATGTATCAAGTACTTCTTCAAACGTCGGAATCGGTTCACCGGCAAATCCCTCCGCAAACCAGCTGCCTGCATCAAGGGCTTTCAATTCCTCCATTGTGAGACCGCCGACTTTGCCGGTGCCATCTGTTGTCCGGTCTACCGTTGTATCGTGGATGACCACCAGTTCTCCGTCTTTGCTCATCTGGACATCAATTTCGATGTAGTCGGTCTTCATTTCGACCGCTTTCTCAAAGGCTGCCATCGTGTTTTCCGGCGCATAGCCTGAGGCTCCCCGGTGCGCCACTGTCTCAACCCGGTAAGATGATTCTGCTCCCATTTCCGATCCTTCCGCATGAGCAGGATGACCTGATACTACACCCGTCATGAGTCCTGTTGCCACTGTTGCCGTCATCACCATTTTTTTAAGATCAACCGCAAACATCCGTTCATCTCCCTTTTTGATAGATTGGAAAGCTTTCATCTATCATAATAGGGGCAAGGTGTTAAGCGAGTTTAAAGGGATGGTAAATTATTCTAAATAATAAGAGGGATTTGTGCCTGGTCACTTTTGAAGATATGTAAATTTCCAGGTAAATGTATTCAGATTTAAGTAAGCCCTGGTTCTTTTGTGGATGAATTTGCGAGTTCCTTTGTTGAAGAAAGAGAAAATAGGAAACCATGCTTCTAAAAGCCGCTTCTACTCGTTCATCAGTAAACTTGTTCTCTAAAATTGAATTATTTCGGCTTTCCAACATATATAAAGGATTCTGATATCTATGATAGTTTACACGGATATCAGAATCCTATTTCCACATTATATGCCCTCAAAAACCAGTAACCCGGCCCCAATCACACCGGCCTTCGTCCCAAGTGCGGCATGTTCAATTTTCAAGTCGACTTGCATACTCGCATAAAGATACTCCGCAGTTTGTTCACGCACCATCGGCAGCACCATATCCTTCTGCTCCATCACCCCGCCGCCAAGCACAAAGATGTCCGGGTTTACCGTATGCATGACGTTGGCGATCCCGATGGAAAGATAGTTCATCGCTTCCCCGATAATTTCGGTTGCCTGGTTATTGCCCTGTCTGGCAAGCTCAAACACTTCCTCCGCACCGCCAGTGAGACCGAGCCGGTTTTTCCCTTCCCGGGCAATGGCAGTGCCTGACGACATGGCTTCAAGGGAACCGGCATTCAAGTTCGACTGCTTCAGGCCGCCGGGCAGCACAATCATATTCCCGATTTCCCCGGCATTCCCCTGTGCACCGCGTACGACTTTGCCGTCCAGGACAATTCCGGCGCCGATGCCGGTACTGACCGTGATATAGACGACACTGTCATGCCCTTGCCCCGCCCCGGCTTTCGCTTCAGCGAGTGCAGCTGCGTTGGCGTCATTATCCAGAATGACCGGGACAGCGAATTCCTTTTCAAAGATGCTCGTAATCTCGGTGTTATGTAAGGCAGGCAAGTTGGGCGGATCAAGGATTATGCCCGAAAACGGATCAAGCGGGCCCGGGGAGCCGATGCCGATTCCGGTGATAGGATGTGCCTGTTTCACTTCACGGATCATGTCTGCAATCTTATCCAGTATGAAGTCAGGCCCCTTGCTGGATTCCGTTTTGCGGTTCACTTCTTTTATGATGGTTCCTTTTTCATCGACAAGGGCGGCTCTCACATTTGTGCCGCCGATGTCGACGCCGATACTTAGTTTGTTCTTCATCATTTTCCAATCCCCCTTTCAGGGAATCAAGCAAAGTCTTAGAGCGGTTCCGACATCGGGCGCATTGTCACTTCTATGATACGTGAGTTTTCCGGTTGTTTTAACGTATAAAGAATGACATCGGCCACTTCATCCGCAGTGAGGAATTTTTCAAGCTCCGGATCGCCTTTTGTCCGGCCTGTTCCGATGGCGAATTCGGTGTTGATGCCGCCCGGTGAGACGGAGCTCACTTTGATGCCGTGCGGGCGTGCTTCGTAGTCGAGTGACTGGGCGAAGCCGCGCTGGGCATGTTTGGTTGCACAGTAGACCGCTTCATTCGGCAGGCCGCGCAGGCCGGCGACGGATGCGACGTTCAGGATATGGCCGGATCTCTGTTTTTTCATCTCCGGCAGGATGAATTTTGAGCACAGGAACGTGCCGCGCATGTTGATGTTCATCATGTTGTCGTAGTCTTCTACCGTGATCTCCTCAATCGGACCGTAGACGCCGACACCGGCATTGTTGATCAGGATGTCGATGCTGCCGAACGTGCTGATCGTTTTATCGACGAGTGAACGGACGTCTTCTTCTTTTGAAATGTCGAGCGGAAGCGATAGGGCTTTTACCCCTTTCTCTTCAATCTGGCCGGCCAGTTCCTGCAGAAGGTTTTCCGAACGGGCAGCCAGGACGATGTTGCAGCCTTCATCGGCGAGTTTCAGTGCGGCCGCTTTGCCGACACCTTTGCTTGCTCCGGTTATAATCGCTGTTTTTCCCTGTAATTCCATCGTTTGATTCCTCCGCTTCGTACTATTTTAGTCGATCTTGACAGGCATGGCATTTTCAATGGATGTATAACACGCTTCGATCACTTTCATGTTTTGGATTGCTGCTTCGGCTGGATACTCCGGTTTCCTGCCGGTTTTCACACAATCGGAAAAATGCTCGACCTGGATCACATACTGGTCAGCAGCAAACGTTTCAACCCGCTCGCCCGCTTCGTTCCTGATGATGAGTTTGCCTTCTCCGCCGTCCGGATTTTTATCCGGCCGGAATGCGTACGGCACCTCGATCGTTCCTTTTGTGCCGACGACTTCGTAGCTGTCGCGCTGCGGCTGTTCGAAGCTGCAGTCAAACTCGGCCAGGACATTTCCGAATGTCATGACGCCGCTCACAGACGTGTCGATGCCATGATCCGGATGAATTGCGGCCGCCGCATAGATGCTTGCCGGCTCACCGCCAAGAATGTTGCGGCTTGCATGGATGCAATAGCTGCCGACATCATACAAACTGCCGCCGCCAAGGCCGCGCTCAAGGCGGATATTTTTCCCTGTCAGGTCAAGCTGGAACGAGAATGTGGACCGCATCAGCTTGATGTCCCCGATTTCTCCGGCAGCAACGATTTCTTTTACGCGCATGTGCTGCGGATGGAATTGGTACATGAACGCCTCCATGAAAATGACGTCATGTTCCCGGCACGCCGCTGCCATCTCTTCCATTTCCGACACATTCACGCTCGCCGGTTTTTCAACGAGCACATGCTTGCTGCGTTTGGCCGCTTCGATCGTCCATTTTGCATGCAGGCTGTTCGGAAGCGGGATGTAGACGGCATTAATGTTTTCATCATCGAGCAATTCGGTGTAGCTGCCGTAGGCGTGCGGGATGCCGAGCGTTTCCGCTGCTTCCCCCGCCTTTCCGCTCTCACTCGCAATCCCGTACACTTCCGCGTTTTGTGCGTTTTTGATTGCCGGGATCAGCTGGGTGCGGGCGATTCTGGCGGTGCTTAAAATTCCCCATTTTACGGTTTCTTGCATGGTTCCACCTCTTTTTTATTTATAAAAAGGCAGGCGGAAAGAATTGCTGCATGTTTCCGGCTGCCTTTTTTCTGTAGATGAATGTTAGCCTTTTACCGAGCCGGCCAGAAGCCCCCTCACGAAAAACTTGCCGAGGAAAATATAGACGAGCAAGGTCGGGAGTGCGGCTAGCAGGGCCCCGGCCATCTGCACGTTCCACTGGACGATCTGGCTTCCGGAAAGGTTCTGGAGCGCAACCATGACCGGCTGCTGGTTCGATGTCGTGATCGTGACGGCAAACAGGAATTCGTTCCAGATGTTCGTGAATTGCCAGATGCCGACGACGACAAAGCCGATGATCGACAGCGGGAAGATGATATGGCGGTAAATGCCGAGGAACCCGGCCCCGTCAATCTTGGCGCTTTCGACCATTTCCATCGGGATGTTCGCGTAAAAGTTGCGGAACATGAGCGTTGTAATTGGGATCCCGTACACGACATGCACAAAGATCAGGCCCGGAATCGTGTTGTATAGCCCGATGCCTCTGAGGAACTGGATCAGCGGGATCAGGATGCTCTGGTACGGGATGAACATGCCGAACAGAATCATCGTGAACAGCATGTCCGCCCCTTTGAACTTCCACTTTGACAGCACATAGCCGTTCATCGAACCGAGCAGCGCCGAAAGAATCGTCGCCGGGATGACAAGGTAAAGGGTGTTGATGAAGTTCGGCGCCAACTTTTCAAATGCGATTTGGTAGCTTGAAAAATCAAGTGCCTGCGGGAGTTCCCACATTTTTGCGAGCGTAACCTGGTCAAGCGGCTTCAGGCTGGTGATCAGCATGACATAGATCGGCATCAGGTAAAACAGGCTCAGTAAAATCAGAACAAGGTATATCAGCGGCCGTGAGATTGCCTTCATCGTCATCATGCATCACCCTTTCTGCTGTTGATTAAGTACGGAACGATGAATATTGCGACGGACAGCAGCATGATGATTGCAATCGCCGCACCGTTGGCGTAATAGTTGCCTCGGAACGTCGTTTCAAACATGTACACGCCCGGCACGTCCGTGACAAAGTTGGCGCCTGGGCCTGTCATCGCGTAGATCAGGTCAAATATTTTCAATGAAATGTGCGCCATGATGATGACGACACTGACAGTGATCGGGCGCAGCATCGGAAAAATGACTTTCCGGTACACCTGGAACTCGGTCGCACCGTCGATGCGGGCCGCTTCCTTCAGTTCCTCCGGGATTCCGCGCAGCCCGGCAAGGTACATCGCAACCGAAAAGCCGGTCATCTGCCAGGCGGCCGCTATCACAACGGCGATGAGGGCCAGCGGGATGCCGAATTCGATTTTACCGAGTGCTATCGATGGTACGACAGTCGTGTCTGTGTACCAGGACGGCTGCAGGCCGAATTTTTCCAGAAACAGATTCACGCCTGTTGACGGGTTCAACAGCCATTGCCACACTACACCGGTGACGACGAACGAAATAGCCATCGGGAAAAAGAAAATGTTGCGGAACAGCGATTCCGTCTTGAGCTTCTGGTCAAGCATGACAGCGAGGAACTGGCCAAGCAAGATGACCGCTCCGATGAAAAGGACTGTGAAGACGATCGTATTGCGCAAATCAGCCTGGAACCTGAAATCATTGAACAGGTACTTATAGTTATCAAAACCGGCAAATGAAAAGTCGGGCACGAGCGAGTTCCAGTTGCTCAAAGACACATACCCTGTCCATCCGATGAATCCGTATACAAAAATGGCAATCATGACGACGGAAGGAATCAAAAATAAAATGGCGGTGATGTTATCCTTCGTCA
Source organism: Bacillus marinisedimentorum (assembly GCF_001644195.2). Lineage (NCBI taxonomy): Bacteria > Bacillati > Bacillota > Bacilli > Caryophanales > Bacillaceae > Bacillus > Bacillus marinisedimentorum. The sequence continues at coordinate 17,772 of NZ_LWBL02000058.1, forward strand.
CCCGTTTTTTCTTTTTGGGAATGATGATGTTCTTATTCGGATTGACTCCCGTTTGTGTTTGCGGCTCTGCCATTGCATTCCCTCCTTAATTGGGCGCGGCATTCGATGCCCGGCTCCCTTGTTGTGAAATCGGATCAGCAGATCCCCCGAAGCCGGGGAAGCGTTCTGCGGGTTTCCAATTTTTATGAGAATCGTTCTTAAAAAAAGAAAAGGGGGAGCGGTTTCCTCCTCCCTTTTCTCTATACTTGCTTACTTCAATTCGCCTGAAGCCTGATCAAGCGTGTCAACGAATTGATCGACATTCTGCTGTGTCACAAAGATGTTGATCGCCTGGTTAAGCTTTGTCAGGAATCCTTCCGGAGCAGCAGAACCGTGCGCTACGCTCGGAGTCAGGGAAGCATTCTGGAAGTCTTCGATTGTGTCTTTGCCATACTGGTCGTATTTAGAGACATCAGCATCTTTACGGGCCGGGATGGAACCTTTCAATGGGTTGAACGCATCCTGCCCTTCAACTGAACCAAGTACTGCAAGGAACTTTTTGACATCATCCGGGTTGCTTACGCCCTTCGGAAGGCCGAATGTATCAGTGATGACCATGAAGGTGCCTTCTGTATTCGGTGTCGGGACATACCCAAAGTCTTCGTTCACTTTCAGGTTCAAGTCATTGACGAAATAGCCTTTTGCCCAGTCACCCATCACGTTCATGGCAGCATCGCCGTTTGCGACAAGCTGGGAAGCGTCCTGCCAATTGCGGGAGCTGTGATCTTTGTTGATGTAGCCAAGCATTTTCTTGAACGTTTCGACTGCCTCAACCACTTTGTCATCCTTGAAAGAAAGCTCGCCTGTCCAGAGCTTGTTGTAATCATCCGGGCCGAGTTCGCCGAGCAATACCGTCTCGAATAAATGAGTTGCCGTCCATGGTTCTTTATCTCCAAGTGCTAGCGGTGTTACGCCGTTTTCCTGGAGCTTGTCAGCCACCTGAAAAAACTCATCGAATGTTGTCGGCGGTTCTACGCCGTTTTCTTCAAACACTTTTTTGTTGTACCAGAGCACATTTCCGCGGTGGATGTTAACCGGCACGGAATAGATGTTTCCGTCTTTGCTGACCATGTCGATCAGTTCTTTTGGGAACTTGTCATTCCAGCCTTGCTCTTCGTATAAATCATTGAGCGGCTCCATCTTGTCGGCTGCCACCCAGCCTTCGTTCAACTCGGCGCCTCCGTGTACCTGAAATGTCGCTGGCGGATCATCGCCCTGCATGCGGCTCGCCAGGACAGCTTTCGCATTTGTGCCGGCACCGCCTGCAACCGCAGCGTTTTCCACTTCAATATCAGGATGTTTCTCTTTGAATAATTCAATCAATGCTTTCAAGCCGTCTTCCTCACCAGCGCCTGTCCACCAGCTGAAAATATCAAGCTTCTCGCCGCCGCCCGAAGCCGAATCTCCGCCGCCGTCACCGCCAGTGGAATCGGAGCAGGCCGTTGCCAGCACAAGCACAGATGCAAGCATCAGCATTAAAATCAATTTGCCCTTTCGTAACAATGAAAAGACCCCCTTTGTTTTGTATGAAAGCGTTATCAGTAACAAATGTAACATGAATGTTCTGAAAACAACGCGGCGATTACTAGCACTTTTTTGTTAATACCTGCAGATTTTTGGGGTGGGTGGTATCGAGGGTGCCTGCCACCCGTCGACTTTTGTCGATGTTTGTCAAGGAACGACAGGTGACAGGCACCCGTCGGTATTTGTCAATATTAGTCGGCAAACAAAAAAGCCAGGAGCCGGCTGCTGCCCTGGTCCTGGCTTTTTTTTGTGGTGAGGATTGGCGGGTTTTCATCCCTGTTCCTGTCCGCGGTATTCACGCGGGGATTGGCCGACTTTTTTCTTAAAGACGCGGCTGAAGTAGTTCGGGTCTTTGTAGCCGACTTCGAAGCAGATTTCCTTCAGGCTTTTCCGGGTATCGAGCATCAGTTTCCTTGCTTCATTGATGCGGAGGTCGGTGACGTAATCGATGAACGATAAGCCAAACCGCTCTTTAAACGTTTTGCTGACGTAAAACGGGTTCATATCGATATGGTCGGCCACTTCTTCCAGCGTGACCGGCTGGCGGAAGTGTTCGAGAATATATTCTTTCGCCTGGATAAGGACATTGTGGGAGCGGTCGGCCCGCCAGCGTTTCACATTTTCTGAGATCTGTTTGATAAATGCTTTTCCGGCGGCGTGCAGTTCTTCTTTCGTTCCCGCTGCAGCGAACCAGGGGCTGTAATGGGCCTCGATTCCGATTTCTGCGGTTAAGCGCTTCATCAACACCGCCAGTTCGGCCAGCTCACTCTTCATCTTTTCTGGTTTCCCCGCGCTTCTTGCTTCCAATTCAGTGAAATACACGTCAAACTGCTGGATGGACCGGCTTGCGTCACCGCTGTGTATGTCATCAAGAAGCTTTTTTTCAGCTGCAAACGCTGGCCCCGTATCAACTGCAGCCGCCGCTTCGTTCGCTGAGTAGGCATAAGAAACCGGCCCCTCAGCCGAGACACCCTGCAGCGCACTAATCGCTTCATGATAGGACCTTGCAAGTTCATCAATCGATTGATAGGCATTGCCGATTCCCGCATAAAGGCGGACGCTTTCCTTTGATGCCTTAAACGACTCGATTGTTATTCTGACGAGCTGGATGACTGAGGCCTTCGCTTCAGCAGGCAAAACGCTTTCGCGGTCGAACAGGCATAGGACAGGCACCTGGTTGCCGGTGGCCGGGCCCGGCATGACGTGCAGGCTGCCGGCATGTTTCGCAAGCAGGTCCCTGAGTCTTCCATACAGCCAGCGCCGCGTGTCTTTTGGAAGAACACCCCCGTCTTTCCCGAACGAGAACACGACAGTGTGCCCTTCGTTCACATCGATGCCGAGCAGCCTGCTCCATTCCTCGAAGTCGGCAGCCTGGATATGGTCCATCAGCAGCGACGACACCCACTCGGTCTGCCCGAACACGAGCGCACGTTCATACTCTTTCCTGATCCGTTCCTGTTCTTGTTCGGCCTCCCGCTCAGCCAGGATTTCCTCTTTCATCCTGCCGACCGCCTCAAGGACATCCTGCCGTTTTGACGGCTTCAGCAAGTACTCTTTTACACCTTGCTGCATGACTTCCCGGGCGTATTCGAACGTGTCGAACGCGGTCACCATGATGAACCTTGTCTGCGGACGTGTTTTTTTAATTACTTTTACGGCTTCAACTCCATCAAGGGCGGGCATTTTGATATCCATCAGGACAAGGTCAGGTTCAAGCTCCGCCGCTTTTTCGACCGCGACTCTGCCATTTTGGGCGCTCCCGGCTATCCGGATATCTGGCAAGCCGCCAAGTATCATTTGCAGCGCCTGCCGTTCAATCGCTTCATCGTCCACAATCAGAATCGAAATCATTGCACCCCATCCCCCTTTTCGTTTATTGGAAGCAATAACCGCACCGTCGTTCCGGTTCCCGGCTCTGAATCGATTTCCATGACATCTTCCTTTTTATAAAAAAGCCGCAGCCGCCTGATGACGTTTTTCAGGCCGATTCCGGTCGAGTGGCCGCTCTTTTTTCGGTGCACCAGCTCTTCAAGGTCCGCATTCTCCCTGTCCGCTTCCTTGAAAATCGATGCGATCACATCAGCTGTCATTCCCCGGCCATTATCGATGACTTCAATGACGGCCTGCTTCTCTGTGCAACATACACGCAGTTTCAATAAGGCATCCGACTCCATTTCTTCTATCCCATGAATAAAGGCATTTTCTATGATCGGCTGAAGGGTGAGGCTTGGGATCTGAATCGATTCGGCACCTTCATCAATCTCTGCCTCAAACTTAACCCGGTCGCCGAACCTTGTTTGTTGAATGAAAAAGTATTCCTTTACGATCGACACCTCATCGGCTACGGTCACCGGCCGGTCGAGGTTGCCAAGGTTATAGCGGAGCAGCGCCGCAATCGACTCGATGAGCTCCGAAGATTTATGTGCACCTTCAATAAACGCCATTCTTGAGATTGTGTTCAGCGTGTTGAAGAGGAAGTGCGGATTGATTTGGCTCTGGAGCGTCTTCAGTTCCATTTCCTTCAAAAGCTTATCCAATTCGGATTGCTCCTGGATTTCGGTGACAAGCTCACGGATATTGGCCCGCATCTGGTTGAAAGCGCCGGCAAGAAACTGCAGTTCATCTTTCGTGCGGACCTGGACGTCCTGCCCGGCAAAGTCACCGGCAGCAATTTCCCGTGCCGCTTTCGACAGGCTTGAAATCGGCCTTGTGACCCCGCGCGAAAACCAGGCCGCAAGCAGCAGGCCAAGGAAAAGCATCGCGGTGAACAGAGTGATGAACATGAGCCGGAAATATTTATTCCGTTCGGCCAGTTTCTCGTAATATTGCTGATAGGCGGTCAAGTCATTATTGATGAGTGTCAACGTTGTTTCATGAATGAAGCCGGCGATTTTCGATGCTTCATTTAAATGTTGTGAGTATGCATTGATTTCATTTTCCCGGAAAGCGGTGATCGTTTCGTCCGCTTCCTCAAGAAAGCTGGTGATCATATTTGTGTAATTGGCGACCGTCAAATAGTTTTCCCCGGTGGAAAGTTCAGCCGAAATCCGCTCCTGTTCGGCTGCGAGACGGGCCCTGTCCTCGTGGAATTTTTCAAGGAGCCGCGGATCTTTTTCAATAATATAAGCATTAAGCGATTCATCGACATCGCTCGTCATCTGGGTGATGTCATTGAGCAGCAGGAACCGTTCAAGGCTTTCATGATAATCGTTCACCGTTTTCTGGCTGCTCCAGAACAGAAACAGCGCAATGGCGTTGGCGAGAATGACGAGAATCGAAAAATAGATGAGGAGTTTCGTCCTGATTCGGATCACGGGCCAAGCACCCCGATTCCGTTTTCGCTCAAATTCTCTTTATTGAGGACCTTCGTTTCGGTGAAATTCTGCTCCTCCACCGTTTTTCCTTCTAAAAGATCGAGCATGATTTTTACGCTCATATAGCCCATTTCATACGGCCTCTGGACGACCGTTCCGTTAATGATGCCTTCCCGGATCAGCTGCAGCGTTTCCGGCAAGGTGTCAAACGCGAGGATGTAAAGGTCACCCTTCCTGTCCATGCTTTTCACGACACTTGCGATGCCGATGCCGTCAAGCGCGCTCGTCCCGAAAAAGGCTGTAACTTCCGGATGTTCCTTTAAAATTTTATACGTTTTTTCTGCCGCCTGGATCCGTGTGATATTCGATTCTTCAACGGCCACAACTTCTATGCCCGGAGCTTTGGCGACCGCATCCTTGAAGCCCTGGACGCGGAGTTTCTGGTGGGAGGCATCAAGGCGGCCGGTGATAATGGCAACTTTCGCATGTCCGCCGGTATCCTCGATCAGCTCCTGTCCGGCAAGATAACCGGAATAATAATTGTCGGTGCCGACATATGCGGCCCGGTTACTGCCGGGTGCGTCGGTGTCGACAGTCACAACCGGAATCCCTTTGGCGGTGATCTTGTTGATGAGCGGCGTGAACTCTTCCTTTTTCAGCCCCTGTGTCAAAATGCCGTCCACCTTTGCGGCGGCAGCCATTTCGAGAGATTCGATATGCTCCTCCAGATCGGCCTGCTGCGGGCCGGTGTATTCAACGGAAACACCGTACTTCTCAGCGGCATCCCGTGCACCCTGCTCAACGAGGCGCCAGTAGTCATTATTCATTTCCTCCGGGATGAGCACGAAATGATATTCCGGCTCCGGAACAGCATCCGCCTTGACATCCCTGTCGAAATAAAACGCTTTCATGAAAAAATATATGGATAGGCCCATCATCACACAAAACGCAATGACCGTAAGAATGTATGTGAAGGTTCCCCATGTTAAACGGCGCTGTCGGTGCTCCATTGGTATTTCCCCCTTGCCGTTTTGTTCGGTTTTCTTTTATCTTAAAATTATACCTTAATGCCTATTATTTGTAAGCAGGGGCATATCAGAATATTAATCGCCAAAAAAAGAGTCCGGCACATAGGCCAGACTCTCGCACCGAAGGATTTCATTTTTTCAGAAAAACGGCGGCCGCTTATTATTGCTCCACGATTGTTTCAGCTGCAGGCGGCCTCATGGTCTGCTTGTAAATGAATAAACTGATTGTCCCAAGCACAGCACTGATGCCGATCAGCCGATACAGCATATCGCCTCCGGCCATGTCGAAAATGATGCCGCCGGCAAGTGACGAAATGATGCCTGAAACATTGAAAAACGTGGCGACAAGCAGCAGGTGCCCGGTGCCGAGCAAGTGCTTCGGCAGAATCTTCGTCACATACTGGAATGACGCCGTATAAAACAATCCGAACGTGAAACCGTGCAGCGGCTGCAGGTACAATATGAAAACCGGGTCGGTGATGAGCGACATGGCGATAAAACGGAGACCGTAAATGACACCGGCAATCATGATGAAGGTCAGTTCGTGATATTTGCGGAACCATATGCCGCTCGTCGCAAACACGAACGCCTCCGTCGCCACCCCGATGAACCATGCCCAGCCGACCAATGATTCCTTGCCGCCGAGGCTTTCGATGTACAGGCCGATGAACGAGTCGTTCGTCCGGTGTGCAACCGTGATAAAAATGATGAGCGCCAGGAAAATGGACAGTTCCGGCTTTTTCAGCAGCCTTGAGGCATCTTTCAGTGTGACGGGGGTGCTCGAGACCGTCACATCACGGACGAGAAAGGCAGCGGCAAGCGCCGCCGCAGCGAGGACCAGGTAAGGGTACATCAAGTTGCCGATGCCGATTTTTTCAAGAACAATCCCGCCAATAAGCGAAGTGACCGCAAACCCGACCGACCCCCACATGCGGATGCTACCGAACGGCACACCCGCAATGCCGGCGACCCGCTGGCTCAGGCTGTCGGCAAGCGCGCCGATTGGACCCATGAACGTGTAGAATATGGCGACCATCATGATGATCATTACATAGGATTCCATCTGGAAAAGCACCGTGCTCGCAAGTATGACGCCGATCAAGCAGGCGATCAGCACTTTTTTCACCGTTTTGAATTTATCACTCAAGTAACCGGACAGCGGCTGGACGAGCAAAGCCGCGAACGGCCCGATCGACAGCAGCGCGCCGATTTCCGCCGCGGTTAGACCGTTGTTGCGGAAATAGAGCGGCAGGAAGCTGATGATGAGCGTTACCGTTGAGTTGAAAAAGAATAGAAATGCTTTTAGTGAGAATATGGATTGTTTGTTTACCATGATGAGGACTCCTTTGGCTGGTACGTTTTATGTTTGTTTTTTGAGTATAGCTTATTTTTGCGAAGATTTGTTGTGTGGAGGTGGGAATTCATGGGATTGTGGGATTTGGGACCGAGGAATGCGGCGGCACGGGATAAAGATTTTTCGACAGGTGCCTGTCACCTCCACTATAATGAAACATACAAACTGTCATAGGGAGGCCGTATCAGAATGATTGAAGTTATTACTCATGCTGAGTTTCTAATAAAAGTAGATACAGAGAACAGGTATGAACAAATCATCACCGATCAACTCCAGGGTTTGGATGGTAAAGTTATTGTGGATAAGATTATCATGATTTCCAGTCCGCAGCTAACTGGAGATTCCAGAACCCTGCAATCAGATGTGCTGGCAACATTCATTTTGACGATTCCCGAAGCGGATCCGAACAAACCTGTAGAAGAATATACCGAAGAGATCATGCCATTCCTCAAGCGTCATCTTCCAAACTGCATGAACTTGATCAGTACAAAAATCATGCAAATCAAGCGGATCCGCCAGGAATAGCGGCAAGAGCAGGCGTAAAGATTTTTCGACAGGTGCCTAGTCACCTCACGACTTTTCGTTAAATAAATTCCTATACTTTTTCGGTGTGATCCCTTCGACCTTCCGGAAGGTGGCGACAAAGTGGCTCAGGTCATTGAATCCTGTTGATTGTGCAATTTCCCGTAATGGGAGTTCCGGGTATTCGACAAGTCTTTTCTTGGCTTCGCGCAGCCGCAAATGAATGAGGAAAGAGTATGGGCTTGTGCCGAAAGTTCGCCTGAAAAGGGCGCTTAAGTTTTGAGAGCTCATATTTGCTTTTTCGGCGATTTCCTTTAACCCGATGTTTTCGTGATACACTTCTTCCAGCCATTTTGCGATGGACCTGATTTTGTCATTGCTTGATGTCTTTTGGCTTTTCTGTTTCTGGTATTTTTTCAATAGGATGATAAACGAATAAAGGTACTCAGACAGCTCTAAATTAGAGTATTCCGGATCCTGTTCCATCACCCTGAGCATATCCAGGATTATGGTTGAAAACGGCAGGTCGGCCGATTCGTAATAAAGCGCATTGTGGTTGATTCCGAGGGAGTCCAGAATCGATTCCGCTGCGGAACCGGCAAAAGTGATATATAAGGTTGACCATTCAGAGTTGTTGGATGTATAGGAATGCGGAGTGAAGGGTGTCAGCAAGATTCCTTGTTTAGGGCCCAAGATGTGTTTTTCCCCCATATAAGAAAACGTCCCCTCCCCGCGGACTGTTTGCAGCCAGTGGAAATACGGATATCCTTCCGGCCTGGCAAAGTCTTCTTCTTGCGGATTATAACCGATGCTTTCGATAAACAAAGGCAGGGTTTTTTCAAAAGAAGAAAAGGTGTAGCGTATTTTGGCATTTTCCATAGCGTCCTCCCATATACCGAAACAGTCCAGGAAAAAATGAAAGAAAGCAAGAACCTGATCGGCATCAAGTCCTTACCTCCTCCCTATGTCCTTACGTTGTCTCCTTTAAAATCCGTACTCCATATGCTTCGAGTTCCATGCTATTCTCGATTTTCTTTCTGGAAACCAACTCATCATAAGTCCGGCCTTCTTCAAGCTGAACCGTTTTGTTTCCTTCACTGAAGTTCATGACAAAATAGTACGTGTTCGTTCCGTCTGTACGCGTCTGCACACTGACCGCCTCAGGCAATTCCTCAACAAGCCCCTGCTTTATGGACATGTGCTTAATGAGCTTTCCATAAAACTCATCATGGAATGCCTGTTCATTATTAGAAGCGATGTAGTAGGCTTTTCCTTCTCCGAATTCGTTCTCGGTTACAGCAGGAGTGCCTTTATAAAAATCATGCTCGTAATTGGCAATCGCCCGGGCGCTTTCGGGATGGATGACCTCACAGTAGTCTGTTGCCTTGTATTTGCCGCACAAACCCGGACCATTGTCTGAATCAAAACTCACTTCATTATATTCATTTCCATATAACGTATCAATTTCCTCCGACCAAATTCCCAGTACATTGCGGAGCGGGCCCGGGAAACCGCCCAGGAAGGCAAGGTCATGTTCATCCGCAATTCCGCTCCAGTACGTGGCAACAAACGTGCCGCCGTCTGCCACGAACTTCTCGATCCGTTCAGCCACGCCAGGCCGCACCATATACAGCATTGGGGCAATCAGCAGTTTATATTTTGAAAAATCCTTCTCCATGGAAATGACATCCACCGGAATGCCCTTTTTCCAGAAGGCTTTGTAATGGTCCTGGCATGCTTTGCTGTAGCCCTTGTTCCCGTTTTTCAGCGCCTGGGCATCATTGATTGCCCAATCGTTTTCCCAGTCGAAAATAACCGCCACATCCGCATCGACCGTTGTTGGCGTGACTTCCCCGATCCGGTCCAGTGCTTCACCCAGTTCCGCCACTTCCCGGAAGACGCGGTTATGTTCATGGCCGGCATGGTCGACAACCGCTCCGTGGAACTTTTCAGAACCTCCCCGGCCTTTCCGCCACTGGAAATACATGACGGAATTAGAGCCATGGGCAATAGCTTGCATCGATGATAGAAAATGCATGCCCGGCCGCTTCGGTTTGTTAACTTCGTGCCAGTTGACAAGGCTCGGCGTGGATTCAATCAGCATAAATGGCTGCCCGTCTTTTAGTGAACGGAAAAGATCGTGAACGAAACCGACATCTGCAGCCAGCTCCCATGTTTCCTGGTACTTCCCATGCCATGCCGGGTAGCTGTCCCATGAAACCACATCGACTTCTTTCGCGAACTTGTCATAGTTCAATCCGAGATATGGCTTCATATGCGGATAACCTCCCATGAAATTCGTCGTAACCGGGATATCCGGAGTGATTTCCTTCAGCGGGCCGATTTCGTTTTTATAAAAGTCGATCGTCTGGTCGGTCACGAACCGTCTCCAATCGAGATTGTGTCCGTGAACAAGGTGTTCGCCATGCGGGGCGGGCGACTCGATCTGGGACCAGTCATTGAACGTATGGCTCCAGAAGCCTGTCCACCAGGCATGATTCAGCTCATCCAGGTTGTTGTTGTATCTTTCCTTCAGCCAGTTCCGGAATGAGTCCTGGCACAAATCGCAATGGCATTCGCCGCCGTATTCATTGGATACATGCCACATGATGAGGGCCGGATGATCCTTGTACCGTTCCGCCAGCACCCTGTTCAGTTTTTCCGTTTTTTCGCGGTAAACAGGCGAGGTGAAACAGTGATTATGCCGCAAACCGTGCAAATTTCTTTGGCGGTTTGCTTCAACCCGCAGCACCTCGGGATACTTTTGGGACAGCCAGGCAGGCCGGGCGCCGCTTGGGGTCGCCAAAATGACGTGCATGCCCCGTGCTGCCATCTCATCCATGATCTGGTCCAGCCATTCAAACTGGTACTTTTCTTCTTCCGGCTCAATCGCGCTCCAGCCAAAAATGTTTACGGAAAAGGTATTCGTGTTCGCCAGTTTCATCAAGCGGAAATCTTCTTTTATGATGTCAGGATAACGGAGCCACTGGTCAGGGTTATAATCTCCGCCATGCATGAACCCCTTCACGTGTTTTTGTATAGTTGGATATGTTTTTTTCATAAGTGCATGTCTCCTTGTGTGTTTTTTACCCAATTATTCTTTGATTGCACTGCCGAGCATGCCGGAAATGAAGTGCCTTTGCAGCAGCAGGAAAAAAATGATGATCGGAATCGTCGCAATTGTGATGCCGACCATGATCTGGCCGTAGTCGATCATGGAAATGCCGATCAAACTGGACAGGGCCACCGGCAAGGTGTACATATCCTGCGATGTGGTCGCGACAAGCGGCCACATGAAGTTGTTCCATTGCATCATGAACAAATAGATTGATGTGGCGGCCAGTGCCGGTTTCATAGACGGAAGGACAATCGTCCAGAAAATCTTGAATTCCCCTGCCCCGTCAATGCGTGCAGACTCGATCAGCGAATCGGGAAAAGCCAGGAAGTTCTGCCTCATCAGGAAAATCGCAAACGGAAAGCTCAGCTGCGGTGCAATCAGTGCAAAATAGGTGTTGAGCAAGTCAAACTCCGTCATCATCCGGAACAACGGGATAATAGTCGCCTGATAAGGAATCATCATCGAAAGCATAAAGATTAGAAAGATTGTGTTCCGGCCCCTGAACTTGTATTTCGACAGCGCATAAGCGGCAAACGTACTGACAAGCAAGGCAAGGACGACATATACGAGCGAAACGAACAGGGAGTTGAACACGACCCGGTCAATTCCGATCGCTTCATTCAAGTTTTTCAGATTGGTCATAAACTGGTCGCCCATCTTGAGTGTCGGCGGATTGGTGAACATTTTACTTGTATGGTTCGTTGAACCGACGAACATCCAATAAAACGGGAAGATCGAAATGAACAAAAAGATCAGCAATGAACCATATAACACCAGCTTTTTCAGCCATTTATTTTTCCGAATCTTTTCTGCCATTCTACTCATCTCCTGTTAGCTTTAATTGAAGGATTGATAGGACGGCTACAATGAGCACAATCACATACGCGATAGCCGAGGCATAGCCGAATTCAAAGTAGCTGAAGCCGACCCTGTAGATATACAGGCCAAGCGTCAATGTCGCGTCGGCAGGGCCGCCCCTTGTCAGGTTGTATGGTTCGTCAAACAGCTGCAGCGTTGAAATCGTCGAGATGATGGCCGTGAAAACGATGACCGGCTTCAGCTGTGGAATCGTAATGCTGATGAACTGCCTGAACTTGCCGGCACCGTCAAGTGAAGCCGCTTCATACAGTTCATCCGGGATATTTTGCATGGCGGCCAAATAAATGACCATGTTGTAGCCTGTCCATCTCCATGTCATCGACATGATGATCGATACCTTCGCCCAGAACGGATCGGACAGCCACTTGACCGGGCCGATGCCGATCATCCCCAGGAACTGATTGATCAGGCCGGTATCCTGCAGCATGATGGAAAACAAGATCGCATAGGCAACTAGGGATGTGACCGCCGGCATGAAGAAACCGACCCGGAATAGCCCCCTGAATTTCAACAGCTGGCTATTGAGGGCATTGGCCAACACCAGCGCAAGGAACAGCATGATCGGAACCTGGATCAACAAGAAGATGAATGTGTTCTTCAATGCCTCAAAAAACACCGTATCCTGCAGTAACCGTGTATAGTTTGACAGCCCGGCAAATACGTATTCGCCGCCCTCCAGCTTTTGGAAACTAAGCATTAAAGAAGAGATGATGGGATAGGCAGTGAAGAGTAAGAATAATAGGACTGCTGGAGCTAAAAACAAAAAAGGAGTGTATTTGTTGTATGACATACTGTCTGCCTCCATTACATACATGAGTTGACGTTCAAAGCTGAATTTTCATGTCAGGCTTTGACTGGCTGAAAAGAGTAAAGCCGGCATCCCCTGTTTGAAAGAGAACGTATGCCGGCTTTGTCTGACAGCCATCACCAGCTTCATACAGCCGGAATTTTCACTAATAGCTTTTGGTGTTATTTCAACCTTGTTTGCACCCGGTTTTTCGCATCTTGCAGTGATTTTTCAACATCAGCGCCATTGACGACTTCCGCCTGGGCTTTGATGGCTTCCTCACGTGCCACTACATCGTTCTCCGTGTAATGGACTGCCGGGATTTTAGACATCTGATCAGCAAAGAAGCTCCACACTTTTTGGCCGCCGAAGTATTCTACCTCCTCACTGAACAGTTCCGATTCATATACTGGCGCATACGTAGGGAACAAGCCGCCTTCCATCGCAATTTCCTGAACGTCAAATGAAGTTGCAAAGTATTCAAGGAAATCATAGGCCAGATCAATATTTTCACTCTTTGCATTTATTGTGAATGAGCTTCCGCCCTGGTTGGCCGCTCCAGATCCTTCCCCTCCAAAAGCAGGAAGTGCCATAACACCCCAGTTGCCGGCTGAATCCGGAACCTGCTGCTGAAGTGTACCAATCAGCCATGCACCGGCCATAGCTGTTGCCGTCTGTCCGTCAGCAAGTGACGTAACCCACGCGCTCCAGCCGTTAGCACCGAGCAGAATGTCATTTTGGGATAAATCCTGCATTAATTTTGAAGCATTCTCCGCTTCTTTTGAACCTAACGTGACTTCACCGTCTTCCGTAAAATACCCTTTGCCTTGCTGGCTCAATAAAATGGTGTAAACCGTTGATTCATTCGAGTCATAGCTCAACATATTGACACCGGTTTTTTCTTTAATTTTTTTGCCGGCTTCAATGTAATCCTGCCAGGTCTTGATTTGGTCTGCATTGACGCCAGCTTCTTTGAACAGATCTGTTCGATAAAATAAACCTACCGGACCTGCATCAAATGGCACAGCATATACATCACCTTCATAGGACACGCTGTCCATCTTGTAAGAAGGGAAATTTTCCTTATGCTCATCGAACCCTTTCTCTGAAAGATTCACAAACGCATTCGGGAAATTGTTGAACAGTCCTGACAATCCATCATCAACGTTCAGCATCACATCCGGCAACCCTTTCCCGCCGGCCTGCAATCCGATTTTCAGCTTTTTATCAATATCGGTATTATTCATTTCGACAACATTCAGTTTGAAATCAGGATGTTCCTCTTTATATAACTCAGCCGCTTGTTCAAGAACTGGAACATTGATGTTCGTTGCCCATACGGTCAGTTCGTTGCCTTCCTTACCATCAGATTCGCCTCCTGAAGATTCATTTCCGCAACCTGCCAATATAAGAGTCGCAATCAAAAAATAACTAAGCACATGTAAATACTTTTTCATCTAAATACCCGCCCTCTCCTGTAGATTATAAAAAAAATAAGATTTATTCTCTTTTTTCAAAAAGACCAAATCTCTCTTTTTTTATTTACAAATCCATTATAAAGCGGTTTCATATCAGTTTAAATATAATAAAATGCTGAATTTATATAAAAATATGAAAGTAATTTATGAGGGATAATATCCCAGGAGCAAACATTTAAGAAACCAATATAATTTATTTTCTTCTTTTTTCCTTAAACTGCCTGAATGCTGTTTATAAAAAAGGGCTGTTGCTGCAAAAAAACTGCGTTCAGTTTTAAGATTCCTCCATCTAAACTCTATGTGTTGCCCACGGCAGAAGAGCACAAAAAAGCAGAGCCGCGGCGGCTCTGCTTTAATAGGTGCTTATTCAGTTGTAATGATAAAGATTATTCGACAGGTGCCTGTCACTTTTATTAGGCACCTTTTTTCTTACTTCTTCCCTTTTTTCTTATTCGCTTCACTCTTCGTTTGGATTTCATAGCTATATGGTACAACACCCGGCTTGCCTTCAGGAGAAGAATACCAGATTACCATGTAGTTATTTCCTCCGCTCAAGAATTCTTTCAACCGAATTGAATCCGCTTCGGTTACATTAAACGGATCGATGTTAAGGACCTGATAATTTTGCTGGTTGTTCCCTTTACCGAGCGATTTTTCATTGATAAATGAAACGTTGTAATCCACATATGTCTTCGTTACTTCATCCAGGCTGTTAAGGCCGTCCATGCTGGATCCATCATACGTAACATCCGTTCCAGTGATCGCAATATCATCAATGAACCAGCCTGTGTCATTATAACCCCAGTCCGTCATGTAGCGGAAGGCGACCATAATTTTCTCGCCAGCATAGTCGGAAAGATCAAAGGTTTCTGTTTGCCAGTCTTCATAATATCCTGTGAAGCCTGGAAGGTTTTCTTTGATCTTTGGATAGCCTTCTGGAACAATTTCATCTGTGGTATTTTCATTGCTTAAACTTTTCCATGTTTCTCCACCGTCAGTGGATACCTGGACAATTCCAAAATCCCAATTCTCTTCAATGTCAATGAAGTTTTCGAATGTCAGTTCCGGAGATTCCACTCCTGTTAAATCAGCCATGAGGACAAGGCCGTTGTCTTTCTCGTTGCCTTCATTGCCCCAGTAAACCTGATCGCCGCTACCTGACGGGTCATCAACAATTTTCCAAGGCGTAGGCAGGAAATCAACGCCATCAAAAGTGATATTCTCGATTTTCTTTGCGTCTTTCAATTCAAGGTAATCTGCACCCCATGCCGGAACTCCGTCTTTATCTGTGGCGGCAGCTGACTCCCAATTCACATTGAGATCAATGGAGTCGAAGTTATAGATGCCTCCATCAAGATCAGGTGTATCCATGGCTACTGCCAGGGAGAATCGCTTGAAAATTTCATTAAAGTCGGTTGTATCCGCATTGTACTCAGCAAGCACTTTTTCAACACTTAAGGTGCTGTTTTCTTCATCTGCTGCAAGTGTTTGGATAAACTCCGGTCCATATTGTTCCATCAAATAAAGGATCATCAAGTATGCTTGTCCATAATCAGCCAGCGTTTCCGGTCCGGTTTCAGCTGTATAGTATTCATCCCATTCTACAAGGGAGTTTTCCGGATGATCAAGGAAGAAATTTACATGGCCCATTGGGTGCTCGTCAAAGACCAGTAATTCCGCCAGATCGGACATCCCTTCATTGATCCAGTTGGATTCATCGCTGTCAAGGTCGTCATGGATCAGATGCTGGTATTCATGGGCAACAGTGCCGAAGAAAGTGGATTCGAGCCGTTCTTCCCAATTATTTGTGTCGATGTTGATGATATTACGATCAAAATATGCCTCATAAGTAGATGAATAAAACCCGGCGATAAAGAATGGGTATTCCGGGTCATAATAGTTTTCATCTCTCACATTATCAACAAGCATAATATTCTTACCGTCTTCAGATCCGTAATAACCTTTCGGGACATATTCCCATGCTTCAAGAAGTGAATGTGTGCCGTCATGGAAATCAGGCATTCCAAAGAACTCTGTGTCAATCGGATAGATTTTCTCATCGAATACATCGCGTAATTTATCTACTTGTTCCTGAGTTACAACATGGGCTGGCCGGTCATCACCTTCCGGAAAAGAAAGATCATTGGCAACCCATACTTCTACATTTTCGCCTATACTTCTAAGAGTAAACTCTTTAAAATAATAGCCTCCGTTATCATAGCCAAGGAAAAGTTTTGTTCCTTCGTTGACCGTAAAATTACTATCCCCTTCTTCACTTCCTGATGATTCATGGTTATCGAAGTCCGCTTTTTCAGCCGCCTCCCGAATTTGCTCCTCCACTTTTTTCTGATACGCTCCATCCTGCTCTTTTAAACGAAGTTGATGACTCAGATCAAGGGTATCACCATACCGGGATGCATTCCAATCCTGAGCGGCCGCTTCCGTTTTCGGCGTTCCTGCTGCCCCCACCAGCAAAGATAGAGACAATACCCCCGCAGATAGTGCTGATATCCATTTTCTTTTCACGAAATTTGCTCCCTTCCCGTCTTTGTTTGAACAGGCATTTAGACTTGTCCCTCTTCTATGTATACCGTTCTCTTAAAAGATACCAGAATATTTATCTGAATTTTGTCATAATTTGAATATCTCAACCTGCATTTTATGTCTTTGTTTGTTGGATATCGCACTTTTTCACTAATTAAGTAATTTTTGATGTTGCTAATTTACTAGTTTAAAGCAGTAATAAGAGATAATAAACAAGCCCGGACTTTGATAGTACGGACTCATTACCTAATATTTAGCAGTAGGGCTGGATTATCTCTCAAACACTGTTTTTTTTACCGGCCTCATCGTCTGCTTATAAATAAACAAACTTACTGTTCCCAGCAAAGCACTGATGCCGATCAGGCAATACAGCGCATCCCCTCCGGCCCAGTCAAAAAGGATACCTCCTGCCAGTGATGAAATGATACCTGAGACGTTAAAAAACGTCGCGACAAGCAGCAGGTGTCCGGTTCCGAGCAAATGCTCAGGCAGTATTTTGGTCACGTATTGGAATGAAGCTGTATAAAACAGCCCGAACGTGAAACCGTGGAGCGGCTACAGGTACAGGACAAACACCGGGTCGGTGATGAGCGACATTGAGATGAAGCGGAACCCGTAAATAACGCCGGCAATCATGATGAATGTCAGCTCGTGAAATTTTTTGAACCATAAGCCGCTTGTTGCAAACACAAGAGCTTCAGTCGCCACACCGATGAACCATGCCCAACCGATCATCGACTCCTTGCCTCCGAGACTTTCTATATAAAGACCAATGAACGAGTCGTTCGTGCGGTGAGCAACGGTAATGAAGATGATGAGGGCAAGGAAAATGAATAGTTCAGGTTTTTTCAGCAGTTTCGAGGCGTCCATCAGGGTAACGGGAGTGGCTGAAACGGTCACATACCGTACGAGAAAAGCGGCGACAAGCGCACTTGCCGCCAGGACCAAATATGGAACATCAAATTACTGATGACGATTTTTTTCAAGAATCATGCCGCCGATGAGTGAAGTTACGGCAAAGCCGACCGAACCCCACATGCGGATACTGCCGAACGGAACACCGGCAATATTCGCGACCCGCTGACTAAGACTGTCGGCCAGGGCGCCGATTGGCCCCATAAACGTGTAGAACACAGCGACCATGATGATAATTGGTACGTATGATTCCATTTGAAAGAGAATGGTGCACACCGATAAGGCAGGCAATAAGCACCTTTTTGACAGTTTTGAATTTATCACTCAAATAGCCTGATAGCGGCTGTACCAGCAATGCGGCAAAAGGCCCGATTGACAGAAGCATGCCAATTTGGGCAGTTGTGAGGCCCTTGTCACTGAAATAGATTGGCAGAAAGCTGATGATAAGTGTGACGGTAGAGTTGAAGAAATATAGGAATGCTTTAAGGGAGAAAATTGATTGTTTGGTTACCATGGCAAGGATCCCTTTAGTTGTACGGACTTGTTCGCTTATTTGAGTATAGCGTATTTTGCGATTGGTTTATTGTATGAAATTGGAGTTTCATGGGATTGACGAAATATCGGGGAAATAAACTGCCCGTGAATTGCCTGGCATTTGCCAGGTAGTTCACGGGCATTAAAAAGTATAACTCAGAGACTGCTCTGCCTCATCACAAGCTCCGTAGAAACCAGCACCTTCCGGCTGATTTTCCGGTCGTCGTTCAATCGTTTCATCAGGAAGTCTACGGCCGTTTCACCCATTAGTTCGGTATGGACCCTGATGGTACTCAAGGCTGGAAAGACATATTTGGCGACACTGATGTCGTTCATGCCGATGATGCTGACACGGTCAGGTACGGCGATGCCGGCGGCATGGAGGGCCCGGAGTGCGCCGATCGCGAGCGAGTCGTTCCCGCACAAGAAGGCGGTCGGCAGGTTGTCTCCATGCTCGTCAAGTGCCTTTTCCATCAGCTTGTACCCATCGTCTACGGTGAAGGCCCCCGTGTACATTGCCTCTTCATTTAGCATGCCTTTCCCGCCAAGATATGTTCGATAGGTTTCTTCCCGGTCATCAGGCACCCACTCGCCGCTCTCCCCTTTGAATTTTTCCTTGCCTCCGATATAGCCGATGGCCGCATGCCCTTTTTCAATGAAATGATCCAGGACTTTTTCTGTAGCTTTTGCAAAATCAGTCACGACAGAATCGTATGCTTCGCCTTCCGGGCTGTAATCGGCAAAGACGATGTTGTTCGTGATTTGACTCAGTTCCTGCACCTGTTTGGCACTGAATTTTCCGATCGCGATGATGCCGTCGACCTCTTCTTTTTTCATTTCGGCAAAGTCATTTTGAAAATATTTCACCAGGTTCAGGCCGTAATACTGACAGCGCTGTTCAGCACCGAGCCTGATTGACATATAGTAAAGGTCGTCGAGTTCCTCTTTTTCCGTATACCAGTTGAAAACGGCGATGCGGGAATCCAGGGATTTCCGGGCCGTTTTCTTTTTATAATCGAGTTCCTCGGCGATTTCAAAAATTTTCTGTTTCGTTTTATCCGCTACAGATAAGCTGGCATCATAATTGAGCACCCTGGAAACGGTGGAAATCGAAACGCCGGCTTTTTTTGCGATATCTTTTATCGTTGCCATTCATTTCGCCCCTGTTCCTTATCTGCATGAAAGCTGTATGTTGTGGATGCTTTGTACACATCACCTTTTTTCAGCATCACAGACGGAAAGTGCGGATGGTTCACCGCATCCGGATATCCTTGTGTTTCCAGGCACAGACCGAGATGTTTGCGGGCAGGCACCCCCCTGATATCAAGGTCAGCTGTCAGGTGATTACCGGTATAGAGGATGACGGCATTCTGGTCGGTTTCAATCGTCAATCCACGGCCGCTTTTTTCATGGGAAAGGATGATTTCCCGATTGCCGTTTTCGCTCAGTACAAACGGATGGTCGTATCCATTTCCAACCATCACATTTTGCGGAAGGGATGATGCAGCCCCGGCCGCTATTTTTTGTCCGTCCCGGAAATCAAACGGTGTTCCTTCCACTGCCTCTGCCTTCCCTGTCGGAATCATATCGCCGGAAAGTTCGAGGAACCTGCCGGCTTTCATAGTGAGGGTGTGATCAAGGATGTCCTCTTTCAGATTGCCGCTCAAGTTGAAATAACTGTGGTTCGTCATCGTAACAGGCGTGTCTTCATCGGCTTCGGCAAGATAATCGATACGGAATTCATTTTCGTTGGTGAGCGTGTAAGTAACAATGGTATCCAGATTGCCCGGATACCCTTCCTCGCCATCCTCGCTTCTATAAAAAAGTTTTACACTTACCGTGTCTTCCGCAGCTTCTAGAGGTTCCGCCTTCCAGATGACCCTGTCAAAACCCATGGGCCCTCCGTGCAGGTTATTTTCGCCGTCATTTTGTGACAGCTGAATGTCTTGTCCATTATATCGGTAACGCCCCTTGCCGATACGTCCGGCTGTCCTGCCGATCAGCGCTCCGAAAAAATGGGTATGCTGCACGTATTCTTCAAGGGTGTCAAAGCCGAGAACGATATTCTCCATCTTGCCGTCCCGGTCGGGAGTTACGATTCTCGTAATCGTGCCGCCGTATGTGATGAATGTGAGTTCAATCCCGTTATCGTTTGTAAGGGTATATGCTTCTACACTGGTTCCATCCAGTTCGCCAAACGGCCTTTTGGTTATCTTCATTTTCTTCAGCCCCGATCTGTTAAAATTACAGTCCTGAAACGAACGCCTTGAACGCCTTGATCCCTTTATCATCGCGTTTGAACACACCGGCATCCTCAAGGACACGCGAAAATTTCAAGCCGACTTCTTTCTGTACAATGTCACTGACTTCATTCGCGTTCAAATCGCTTTGATATTTATCCTTCAGTTCTTCAATCCATGGCTGGTGGTGAGCTTCCGCCTCGTGTTTTTGGCCGAGCAGCGCTTTTTCCACTTCCTTCAGTTCATCCATCAAACGTGCCGGCAGGACGGCCAGCCCCATCACTTCAATCAGGCCGATGTTTTCTTTTTTGATATGATGAACATCTTCATGCGGATGGAAAATGCCGTACGGATGCTCGTCGCTCGTGCGATTGTTGCGGAGGACGAGGTCCAACTCATATTTGCCGTTCCGTACGCGCGCAATCGGCGTGATTGTATTGTGCGGCGTGTCTCCGCTGAAAGCAAGGATTCCGACACCTTCGTCGGTGTATGTTTTCCAGTTTTTGAGTATATGATCTGCCGCATCGACAAGTGTGTCGATATCCGTGCTGCTCAGCCGGATAACCGACATCGGCCACTTGACAATTCCGGCTTCAACGGCAGGGAACGCTTCCATCGTAAACTCGTATTCTTTCCCGGCTTTTGCCATTGCAAATTCATAATTTCCGCCCTGATAGTGGTCATGCGAAAGGATCGAACCGCCGACAATCGGCAAATCCGCATTCGAGCCGGCAAAATAGTGCGGGAACTGGCGGACAAACTCCAGCAGGCGCTTGAAGCCGCTGCGGTTGATTTCCATCGGCCGGTGGTCCTCTGACAATATGATGCAATGTTCATTATAGTAAACATACGGCGAGTATTGCAGCATCCACTTCTCCCCGTCAAGAGTAAGGCGGATGACGCGGTGATTTGCTCTCGCTGGATGCCCGATCCGCCCGGCATATCCTTCATTTTCCGCACAAAGCAGGCATTCCGGGTATTTGTTATCCTGCTTCGGCATCGCCCGCTCCATCGCAATTTGCTTCGGGTCTTTTTCCGGCTTGGATAGATTGATGGTGATGTCCATATCACCGTATTCTGTAGCCGCTTTATAGCTGATATTTTTGCTGATCCGTTTCGTTTGGATGTAGTTGCTGTCCCGGCTCAGCTTGTAAAAGTAGTCTGTAGCCTTATGCGGATTTTCTTCATATAAATCGAAAAAGGTTTTGTTTATGACTGAAGGCCGCGCGACAAAGCAGTCCATGACCGCCGCAGAAAAGATTTCTTTGGCGTCGAGAACGTCTTCAGTGATGCCTTTTTCAACAGCGTATTCCGTCAGCTTCTCAAGGAGATCGGGAATTCCCCCGCTTTCCTCTTTCTCCGTTTCTGCAGGCCGATAATCTTCAAGCTGCAGCAGGGCGAGAACACGGTTGCGCGTGTATATCTCATCTTCATGTTCAATCAGGCCGGCTTCAAGCCCTTTTAAAATAAGGGCATCAACTGTCTGATAAACACTCATTTCACTCCCCTGCCTTTCCATCTGCATACCCTTCCGGATGGGATTGGTGCCAGTTCCAGGCATCAGCGATAATTTCACGGATGGACGTCCGCGCCGGCTTCCACAGCAATGTCTCCTTTGCCTTCCGGGATGAAGCGATCAGTTTGCTCGGATCACCGGCCCGCCTTGACCCGATTTGGGCGGGAATCGGGTGTCCCGTCACTTCCCTGGCGGCATCAACCATCTCTTTCACCGAAAAGCCCTGGCTGCTGCCGAGGTTGAAAATATTGCTGTCCCCGCCGTTTTTCAAGTATCTTAATGCGAGGATGTGTGCATCAATCAAATCCTCGACGTGAATGTAATCACGGATGCATGTGCCATCAGGCGTGTCATAATCATCGCCGAAAATAGTGATATGTTCACGCTGGCCGAGTGCGACCTGAAGAATGATAGGGACAAGATGCGTTTCAGGATGGTGATCTTCACCGATTTCCCCGCTACTCCGCGCTCCCGCTACATTGAAGTAACGAAGGGAAACAAACTTGATGCCGTACGCGGAATCACACCACTTCATCATTTTTTCCATCGCCAGCTTCGTCTCGCCATAAGCATTCGTAGGTTTTGTCGGCATATCTTCTGTAATCGGGACTTCATCCGGCTCGCCGTACGTTGCGGCAGTTGAAGAAAAAACGATGTTTTTTACGCCAAATTCCTGCATGACTTCAAGCAAGACCTGGGTGCCATATACATTGTTGTCAAAGTATTTCAGTGGAACTTCCATTGATTCGCCGACAAGTGAATTGGCGGCAAAATGGATGACACCTTCAATTTCTTCTTTTTCAAAAACCGTCCGCAAAAAGGCTTTATCGCGAATATCGCCGTTGTAGAATACGGCATCCTTATGGATGGCATCCCTGTGTCCGGTTTGCAGATTATCGGCAACAATTGTCCGGTAGCCCCGCTCGATCAGCTGATAAACTGCATGTGATCCGATATATCCCGCTCCGCCAAGCACTAACACGCTCATTCGATCATCTCCGTTTCCAATTCTTTCGCACCGTCACCGATGCTTGCCACATAGAAATCTGCCTCATAACCAACTGAACCCTTGTATGATTCGCCGACATTTTCTACAAAGTTATCTACTTCATTTTTCTCGACAATCGCAATTGCACAGCCGCCAAAGCCGGCACCAGTCATCCTGGCACCGATGACACCCGGCTGCTTCCAGGCCGCTTCGGCAAGGGTATCAAGTTCTTTTCCGGTCACTTCATAATCGTCCCGGAGTGAAACGTGGGATTCGTTCATCAGCCGGCCAAACTCACCCAGGTTGCCGCCCTTCAACGCTTCGAGCGCCTTAAGGGTGCGCCTGTTTTCATAAACAGCATGCTTTGCCCGTTTCCGTTCGGTGTCGTTTTCGATGGCGTGTTTGTGTTTTTCAAACTCCTCTTCTGTCAAATCGCCAAGCGAGCTGATATCTGTCACTTGTTGCAGGCTTGCAAGAGCATTTTCGCATTCCTGCCTCCGTTCGTTATATTTTGACCCGGCCAGTTCCCGGCGTTTGTTTGTGTTCATAATGATGATTTTATGGTCTTCGAGATCAATTGGCGCATATTCAAACCGGAGTGTCTGGGTATCCAACAAAATCCCTGCACCTTTTTTACCCATACCGATGGCAAATTGGTCCATGATGCCGCTGTTGACGCCGATGAACTCGTTTTCTACTTGTTTGCCGATTTTGATTAAATCAATCCGATCAACCGCCAAGTTGAACAGCCTCTCAAGCATGACCCCTGTCACAAACTCGATTGATGCCGATGATGACAGGCCGGCGCCATTTGGGATATTGCCGTAAAACAGGACATCAAGGCCCGAGTCGATCATGTGTCCGGAATCCTTCAAGAAGCGAATCATCCCTTTTGGATAGTTGGCCCAGTCATGCTCTTCATCAAAATTTAGGCTGGTGAGCTCGAACTCGATTATTCCTTTTTCTTCGAAATTCATCGAGTACATCCGAACGAGGCCGTCCCTGCGTTTTCGGGCAACGGCATATGTCCCAAAGGTGATCGCGCACGGAAACACATTGCCGCCGTTATAGTCGGTGTGTTCACCGATTAAGTTGATTCGTCCGGGCGCAAAGAAGGTCCGGAAATCTTTTGCACCAAAAATATCAGTGAATTTTTCTGAAAGCTGTTGAAGATTCAATGTTATTCCTCCAGTCTGAACGGCCCGCTCCTCTCTACCGTCCGCTCATTGATGACGTATCGTTGTTGGAGGGCCTTATTATCAATGCAACAGGTAGTTCCATTGATTCAACCCCACTTTTCAAAAGTGTTTTCGTACCTTAATGATAAAGGAGGAGTAAAAATACGTCAATAAATTTTACTAAAAATTTTACTAAGCAGTTTGCCTTATGTACAACAAAAAAGGGACCCCGGAAAGTAAAATCCGGTCAGCCCCTTTTGAATGTATGATCTTTAAATTCAGAATCGATTATTTCTGCAGCAAGTAAATCCTTGCTTCGTATGGCTTCATCGTCATTTGGCTCTTAAGATCCGCATCCCCATCTTTATAGTTTCCGATTAACAGCTGCTTGCCGCTGACATTTTTCAGGTGATCTGGAAGCGTGAAGCCCGCTTCAGCTTTTGAAAAATTGGTGATGACGAGCAATGTTTCGTTTTCACCGTTTCTCGTGTACGCATAAAGCTGAGGATGATCCTCTAGAATCAACTCGTATTTCCCATGGACAACGACCGGGTAGTCCTTGCGCAGCCTGATAAGTTTTTTATAATAATGATAAACAGAGTTCTCATCCGCAACCGCTTCTTTAACATTGATCTGTTTATAGGCAGGGTTCACATTGATCCACGGAGTACCTGCTGTAAAACCGGCATTTTCACTGTCATCCCACTGCATCGGTGTCCGGGCATTGTCACGGCTTCGGTAATGGATCGCCTTTAAAATGTCATTTGCGTCTTTCCCTTTTTCCCCGACTTGTTCGCGGTACATATTGTGAATTTCAACATCCCGGTACTCTTCGACCGACTCAAAGGCCACGTTTGTCATGCCGATTTCCTGCCCCTGATAGATGTAAGGCGTCCCCTGCATCATATGGAGCCACGTCGCCAGCATCTTGGCACTTTCGACATGATATTCGCCATCATCACCAAAGCGGGAAACCGAGCGCGGCTGGTCATGGTTTTCCAGGTAAAGGCTATTCCATCCTTTTCCGTACAATCCTGTTTGCCACTTGGACATGATTTCTTTCAGATCAGACAGTTTCCATGGCTGCACGGACCATTTGCCGTTATCCCCCTCAGGGTCGATGTCCACATCCATGTGCTCAAATTGGAACAGCATGCTCATGACACCCGTTTCTTCATTCGTGAACCGGGCCGCATCCTCCGGCGTGACGCCAGGTGTTTCACCGACTGTCATCATGTCATAGCTGTTAAATACAGTTTCCTTCATTTCGCCGAGGTAGTCCATCAGCTTCGGGCCGTTGATGAAATAATCTGTGCCCGGCTGATAGTTGTCATTTTCCGATTGAACCGGTGCATCCGGCAGACCGGGGACTTTGGAAATCATGTTTATAACGTCCATCCTGAACCCGTCGACGCCGCGGTCAAGCCACCATTTCATCATGTCATAAACTTCACCGCGCAACACCGGGTTTTCCCAGTTTAGATCCGGCTGTTTTTTTGTAAAAAGATGCAGGTAGTATTCACCCGTCTGTTCATCATACTGCCACGCCGGCCCGCTGAAAAAGGAGGCCCAGTTGTTCGGTTCTTTGCCCTCTTTTCCTTTGCGCCAAATATAATAGTCCCGGTAAGGATTATCGCTGGATTTTCGGGATTCGACAAACCATTCATGTTCATCCGAAGAATGATTCACAACGAGATCCATGACAAGCTTGATGCCTCTTTTATGCATTTCAGCAATCAATTCGTCCCAGTCTTCAAGTGTCCCGAATTCTTCCATGATGCCGCGGTAATCGCTGATGTCATATCCATTATCATCATTCGGCGATTTATAAACGGGCGACAGCCATACAACATCGATGCCAAGGTCTTTCAAGTAATCAAGCCTGGAAATGATCCCCTGCAGGTCGCCGATTCCGTCTCCGTTTGAATCTTGGAAGCTGCGCGGATAAATTTGATAGATGACAGATTCTTTCCACCACTGGTTTGCCATATGCATCTCCTCCAACTCTTCTATGAATGTTTCTATATCCGAAAAGCAGAAACCCGCCTTAAAAGCGGGTTCATTCTCATTTGATTCCAGGAAAGCCAACTGATTAGGGCCTATACCGAATACCTGGCCGTTTCCCCATTTTCATCAACATAGTCGATCACAGACTTATTCGTCTTCAAATCAACAACTAATGTACAGTGTTTTTCACCTTTCGTCCAGGCAAGCCGGACTTCATTTTTTGCGGAATCCAGTACGGTAAAATCGCCATCAAATGCATCATATTCATTCCTGAATCGAATCAGCTTCAGCAGCCGTTGAACGACGTCTTTGCCAAGCGATTGCTCAATTTCTCCGAGGCTGAAATTATGGCGGTTAATTTCACGGCCGTCACCGGTTTCTTTCATTTTTTCTTCATCATTTTCACCGGCTAAAAGACCGACATAATAGACCTGCGGGACGCCCGGCGCGAAAAATTGAATAGCCCGGGCTGATAAGTACGCATCGTCATCCCGGCCAAGCACAGAGTAGTAGGTGCCTCTGATTTGATGGACATCAAAACCGTCTTCCGCCTTATGCTCATCTGATAAAATCAGGCTCAGGTTGGAACCTCTGTCGACACAGACATCCACCAATACCTGTGCTTCTTTTGTGTCAATCAAATCATCCAGATCCGGTTTGACGGGAATGCCGTCATGGCAGTCAAGCATCGTGAACTGTTTTTCCGGCCGGTCCTTTAAGTAGGAAACAAGCGCTTCACTGGACCCATTTGTCAGCGTCTCTAAAATCCGGTACGGCAGGATAAAGTCATAGATCCAGTAGCCTTTTTCCGCAAGCTTATATTGAATGGAAAAGTGGGAATGGATTTCCGGGAGCAGTTCGATGTCAAGGGAATCCGCCAGTTCTTTAATCCAATCCATGAACTTGAAAATGTCAGGTTCAACAAAGAAACAGCTTGTGCCCAGTTTTTTTATGACATAGCCAACCGCATCCAGCCTGACAATCTTGATGTTTTGCTCTTTGAAATTCATGAAGAAATCGGTGAAAAGCTGTTTCACTTTCTCTGAATGGACATCAAAATCAATTTGCTCGGAAGGGTCCGTTTTTCCGAACGTCGTCCAGACCCTTTCTTCTTCACCGGTATCTTCGATGGTGAATGTGGAATACGGCACTTTTCGGCGCAGGAACATTTTATCAATATCTTCTTGAACGGGTTCACCATCTTCCCAGATTTTATCCAGGGTTAGGAACAAGTCCGCATGCTCCGAGTTCCGTCCCTTCTTGAGAAAATCCTGAAAATACGGGGATTGTTTCGAAATATGATTCACCATCAGATCTACCAAAATATCAAAATTCTCCCCTATTTTACGGATATCTTCCCATGTCCCGAATTCCGGCTCAATCTCAAGGTACGTAAGCGGTGCAAATCCGCGGTCCCCTGAGGAAGGGAAAGGCGGAAGGATGTGGATGCCGCCTTTGAATATATCAGAGAAGTGTTCCATGAGCACCTTGTTAAGCGTCTTTAAGTCACCGCCCATTGAGTCCGGGTACGTGATAAGTTGGACTTTATTTTTCACTGCCATGCCTGTCCCCCCGCTGCTTTATATTGTTGTTCGATGGTTTCAAGTGACGGCAAGTCAACAACCGCACCTGTGTATTTCAATTTATACGCACTGACCATAAAGCCCAGTTCAAGCGCTTCTTTTATGGTACGCCCTTTAATTAAGGCTGAATAAAAGCCGGACCAGAAAGCATCTCCAGCCCCCGTCGTATCAACCACATCTGTTGCAAACGTATTGAAACGGAGGGTTTCCTTCCCATTCGAGACGATTGCCCCTTCTTCGCCCAGCGTCATGATCACAAGCTTCGGACCAAGCTCCAGGAACCTGGCGATTTGATTTTCATGGGTGTCTTTTCCGAACAATCTTTCAGCATCATCTTCAGACGGCTTCACGATATCAACCTTCCTGATGATATCCTTCACATACTCTGCGCCATTTTCCCCTTTTTCCCAGATCATCGGATGATAGTTCGGATCGAAACCGATGAGAAGGTTATGTTCTTTTGCTTGGGCAATGACTTTTTCGATTGTTTCGCGCACAGGTTTTCTGGAGATCGGCCAGCAGGAGAAGTGGACAATCTTCGAATGCGTGAGCGCGTTTTCAAGTTCAGGCGTATAAGCGAGATGATAGTCGGCGTCACGGTAAAAAATCGGAATCGGGCTCCGCTTGCTCTTGTTCACCAGCACCATGCTTGTTGAATAATCGACCCGCTGCACACACTTCGTATCTATGCCGACCCGGTCCAAATGGTTGATTAAGTATGTCCCCAAACCGTCCTGGCCGACTGCTGAAGCAACCAGGGAGTTGATACCCAGCCTCTTCACATTCATTGCAATATTTGAAGGCGATCCGCCGAAATAACGTTTGTATGAATCACACTCATAATTTTCTCCGTAAGCATCAGATATCATATCAATCAGAAGTTCACCGACCGTTAAAATATCGTTCTCTTTCTCTTGAAATTCAAATTTGTCTTCAAAGTTCAGCATCTCCGTTACTCCTCTGCCATTTGGAGGTACGGCAATAAAAAGCTTCCAGCCTCCAAATAAAATATCTCACCTGTAAGTGCTTTCAAATGAATGATACTATGCTGTCATATATATGTCAAACGTTTTCATATCCATGTGCTATTTAAAATCATTTTGACATACAGAAGTGTAAGATAACCATTTACATCATCTATCTAATATCCTTATTTTACAAGGTTATTTTGATGATTAACCCAATAATTCAGGCGCGGTATTTTAATATGGTAAGGTTTTCATACAAAATGTCTTTTTAGCCAAACAAATAGCCTGCGCTCGTAAAAACGCAGGCTTACATCTTGGTCATTGCCTGGCAATTGCCTGGCAATAGGAAATCAACGGGAAGGCAATTTTGGCATCCCGCCTTCTCCCGGCCAATTTTATTATTCTTCCTCTTCTTTATCACCATTCATGCCGGCATCTTCATCAGTGCCTTCGTCAGTACCCTCGCCTTCTTGCATATCTGCACCTTCATCACCGTTACCTTCATCAGTGCCCACTCCGGTACCTTCTTCTGTAGCATCCGTTCCTTCATCCATCGTATCATCTTCAGGAGCTTGTTCTTCTGTGCCACCGTTTTCTTCTTCTGCAGGATCAGCGTTATCCGCACAGCCAGTGATGAGCATCGCTGCAAGAAGAGAAGCGGAAATACGCAGCAGCCATTTCTTTTCCATTGTGTATAGCCTCCTTTCTATGTAGACTCCTCCTAACGGTTTGGTAAGCGCAGGAGTCGAGAGGTAGTATTCTCAGGAGGTGAACGCAATATACATTATTCCTCCGATTAGAGGTGCTTCACACCCAAAATCACTTGCTATAAATGAAGTAAAAGGCGGGGAAGGGCAACCGCACCACAAATAAACAACTATTCGTCTTAATCGAACCCGCTGCCTTTTAGACATCCCCTGAATAAAAAACCGGTTTCCATCTCTCAAAACAGGTCTTTTGCCGTGATATTTGCAACTCTCACAGAAGACTCTGGTTCATTTCAGCGGCAGAACCCATCATATAGGAATAAGAATTCTCTTTTCACGCTATATCCAGGGTAATTCACGCCGAACAACCAGACTTTCACGCCAACCAGACCCTTTTTCACGCCTTGAACCGAGTCTTTCGCGCCAAACCCCGCCATTCACGCCGAAACTCCACTGTTTCGTGCCATAAGTCCCCACTTTCACGCCAGCACACATCTCTTCGTATGTCTTCAAGTAGACATAGGCGAAGCTTCCCAGCTTGAAATTAACACTTTCCTATAAAACAAAAAGCCGGTCCCTGTATACGGAACCGGCTTTGATTTGATCAAAAACCAAAATCTTATTTATCAGCCATCAGGAAATCGCCTGTTTCAACTCCCATTTCCGCAGAGAATCGACCATGGCTGTCCCTTCAGCCGACATGCGCAATCCAGTCGAGCTTTCTTTCGGATAAATGCGGCCTGTCATCACTTTTTCGCCATTGTTAATGAACACTTCAATAGAGGAACGGTCGACAAACACATGTAAATGCAGTTTCCCTTTTTCCAGTTCGACCGGTGCTTTCCGGATTCCGCGGGGACCTTGTCCCGATTTGGTCCGGTCAAACGTCAGGAACCCTTCCTCTTTATCAAAGGAAAGAATCGTTTCTTCAGTTCCGGCGGTGTCTGTCCTCAGTTTCAAGGTGAACGCGGCGCTTTGTGTCATATCGACAGCCAATTCCAATTCATAGCAGTCGCCCGCTATCCCTTCGAGTTCTTTCTCACCATCAATGGTTACCTGTTGATAGGCAACCTCGTTTCCCCTTAACGTTTGCAGCTCCGGAACCGGCCTGCTGTACATGCGCCCATCCTCAATCGATAATTCACGCGGCACAGTCATCGCACCTGCCCAGCCAAATTCTTGTTCAGGCAGATCGTTTTCCCACATCGTCATCCAGGCAATCATGATCCTGCGGCCTTCATCGTCTGTCATGGTCTGAGGGGCATAGAAATCAAACCCATAATCAAGCAGCTGAAAATCGCCATGCTCGAACACACCCGTCTCATAATCCAACTCACCGACCCGGTAACCCGCCTGGTGCACATTCTGATAAAGATACCCTTCCGGCTTGACCCCCTGAGGCGATAATACCAGCACATCATGCCCGCCAAGGTTAAAAAGGTCGGGACATTCCCACATAAAACCTGCATTACCCGCTCCTTTTGCCGGGATATTGACAAATTCCCAATTTTCCAGGTCAGCGGACCGGTATAACAGAACCTGGCCGGCATCATTTTTCGTCTTCGAACCGATCACGCAATAATAGGTTCCATCATGCTCCCATACTTTCGGATCCCGAAAATGGTCCGGATGGACATCTCCTACAGGCGCAGCCTCTATGACCGGATTGCCCGCAATTTTTTCAAAATGGATGCCATCACGGCTGACTGCAAGGCACTGAACCTGTTCGAGGTCGATGTCAGGATTATCCCCTGTCCATTTATGGCCGGTATACATGAGAAAGAGCTTCCCGTCTTTTTCGATGGCACTCCCTGAAAAGCAGCCATCCCGGTCATATTCTTCACTGGGGGCAAGGGCGATCGGAAGGTGTTCCCATACGGCTAAATCCTTGCTTTTGGCATGGCCCCAGTGCATCGGCCCCCATTCCGCAGAATAAGGATGGTGCTGATAAAACAGGTGGTATTCCCCGTTGAAGAAACTGAAACCGTTCGGGTCATTCATCCAGTATGCCGGCGGCGTTATGTGATAAAGGGGCTTCCAGTAGCTCTTTTCCGCTGTTTCCTTTCCCTTTTGAACAGATTGTTGCGCCTTTTCCAGTAACTCTTCATGGTTTTTCATTGCGTATCACTCCAACTATTCCTGTTGCCGATTTCTCAGTACTCAATCGTTATGATAAGTTCTGTATCAATGCCGCTGCAGTCCACTTCATAATACTTCCCTTCCTGCTTCGCCGCCTCAGTTTCCATTCCATTCACGTAAACTGCCTGAGGTGTTTTCCCGGAAACGAATCCAAACGTTCCGCCTTCCATGAGTTTAAATACCGCCGTGTTTTCTTCCTGAAGCAGTATCTCGACTGTCAGCGGCCCAAGGTACTTATCAACGAGGCCCAGCGGTGCGATGCCCGAAAACGGAACCAGGGTATATAGTAAAGCCTTGTCTTTCGCAAGGCTGACTCTTTTCTCCTCATCAAACTCAATCAATTCGGCTTCTTTTGTGAAGAAGTTGAATAAAGCGTACGTACCGCTCTCAAGGTGCGGAATATCAGCAGGTTTAAAGCTGCCCGCACACGTATCCCCTTCTTCATCAATGTTAAAGAGCGCCAGTGCTGCCGCTTCACCAAGTTTATTCCAAACTTTGATCGGCACTTTGTCTTTATTGGGGTTGACAAACAGCATATCAGCTGTCGGCAATCCCGGCTGATCGGCGCGGAGCACCCGGCCATCTTTCAAAATAAGCGGCCATACCTTATCCGGGTCCGTTGCGCCGATCCGGTCACTGAAATATACCGGTCCGCCGCTCACCGCCCTCAGGACAGCATTCGGTACGTCTTCATCGTGGTTCGTCCAGAACATATCCCAATCGCCCCAGTAAAACTGACTATGGAACAAGCTGTTATATGCATTTTGCAGCGCATGCTCTTTAAAGCTGATCTCTTTTCCCGGCACAAAATCATCACTATTCCGGGACACACCCGACACCGGCCGGTACCATATATTTTCGGAAGCCATACCCATACAATTGATCATCGCATGGCGAAAGTGGTTTCCTGCTGCCGCTTCAATTGCCGTATGGGTCCCATACGCACTTTTCCCGGCCGGAAAATGGTGACGGAAAAAGTTATTGACCGCACTCTGGCTGTCCACTTTCACAAAATCGACGCCCGCATTCCTTAGTGTTTCATAAAAATGGTTCCAAAAGCCAAACCCGGCCGGTCCGTCTGGTGCCGGCAGCAGCTTGCCGTTATTGGTCTTGTACAGGTGCTTCTTTAAATCCGAGGCCAGCTCGCTGTCCGGGCTGATGCCTCCCCAATACCCAAACAGCGTATGCCATACCCCGACCCAGTTTACATCATGCTCTGTTTTCAAGCGGTTGACGGCGGCAGACAGGCCCTCCGGGAATTTACGCTCATCCGCCTGAAAAGACCGTAATGTTTTATTATCTGTATCCTGCCATCCGTCATCGATCATCACCCATTTTACCGGAAGGCCGTGCCGGTTCAACTCAGCCATTTTCTCCAGGAGCTTCGTTTCGCTCACTTCATGATAAAAAGCATCCCAGCTGCACCAGCCCAGATATTCGAAAACTTCGGGATAATTGCGTTCATCCCTTTTGCGGACCGGCACATCCAGATGGCCGCTGACCATATCAGTCGCTTCTGTCACCAGACGAAACGGATCTTCACCGGAAACTAGAGCAAACACGAACGAATCAAGTTTATCGCACCCCTCCGTATAAGGGGAAAGATGCATCATCAATCCCGTACCGCCGCCCGACAATTCCGCCTTGCAGTCCATCGTTACAGCCGGAACCAAATAAGTGTACAGCCCATTTTCCCGCCATAGAACCGATTGGGTCCGTTCAGGCAAATCGGTAAACGACGATGAAAATACCGGCCGTGTCCACCAATCATTGAAGTGGTAAAAAGCAAGAAGGCTTTCCGGCTGGAAAACCTCACTAATCTCAATTGTTACCGCATCAACAGAAGCGAAAGATTTCTGCGAGAAAAACACCTCTTCCTGTTCAATGGCCGCCTCAATCCATCCCGTAACGGAACGTGCAGAGATTTGGAGCTTCACTTTTACGAGGATTCCCGCCTCATCATCTATACAATGTAAAATGGTGTCCCCGCTTGATTCCCCGGTTATTTTCGAGGCCGGCAGGGAGAAAACTTTGCCGTCATCAAGCTTAACGTTGACTTTAATCTGATTCTTTACATTATGTTTATCTAGTGAATATAACGCAGGATATGTCATGTGTCCCCTCAACCCCTTTCCGTGTAATCGATTCCAGCAGCACGTGATCAAGCTTCGTAAACCATTGCTTCATACGGTTTAAGTTTTACCGGCCGCTGTCCAGTTTTAGAAAGTACATCATTTGAAAGGATGACGTTTTGGACAGGCAAATCGATTTGCACTGCTTCTTCCTCATTGGTGAAATTGCATGCCACGACAATCGTCTTATCATGATCGAACCGTTTATAAGCAAATACGGCTGGATTATCCTCATCAAGCTGCTCATATTTTCCGAAAACAATGCAATTTGAATAAGGACTGTCCTTCCGCAAAGAAATCAATCGCTTATAAAAGAAATATAAGGAATCAGAATCATTAAGGGCATTCTGGACATTTACCTCTTTCACGTTTTCGTTTACATCGAGCCACGGCACGCCTTCAGTGAATCCCGCATTCTTTGAATCATTCCACTGCATCGGGGTCCTGGCATGGTCCCTGCTTCTGCGTCCTGCGGCATCAAGCGCTTCCTTTTCACTGAAGCCATCTCTCATTGCCAGAGCATATTGATTGTGGGTGCTGATATCATCATAACGGTCAATCGAACCGTAATCGGCATTTGTCATTCCGATTTCCTGTCCTTGATAAATGAATGGTGTTCCTCTTAGTAAAAAGTACATTGCCGCCAGCATTTTTTGGGCTTTCACGCCAGCCCCTTGCTCCCGGAGAAACTTGTTCAGCGAACGGGGATGATCGTGATTCTCAATATAAAGGGCACCCCATCCGGACTCATTCAATACTTGCTGGCTTTGATTGATGGTCCGCTTCAAATCCAGCAGACTCCAATTCACAGGCCTGGTCCATTTCCCTTCTTTGCCAAGGTCGAGGTCCACATGGTCAAATTCAAATAACATATTAAAATGGCCTTCAGGCCCGACAAATCGAGGCAGTTCGGAAGCCTTCACCCCGGGTGCCTCAGCGACCGTAACAATTTCGTATTTTTCAAATGTCTCCTCTTTCAATTCACGTAAAAGAGGGTGAATTCCAGGCTGATTTAAGCTCCCCTCCTGAACTTGCACCAAACCATCGTTATCATCGGCAGGCAAGCTGGAGAAATCGGCTCTTTTCTTGATAAAGGTGATGGCGTCAACGCGAAAGCCGGCAATCCCCTTTTCAAGCCACCAATTAACCATTCCGTATACAGCCTGCCTCACATCTTGATTTTCCCAATTCAAGTCAGGCTGTTTTTTGGAAAAAACATGGAGGTAATATTGATTCGTCTTTTCGTCGTATTCCCAGGCCGGCCCGCCAAAAATGGACCGCCAATTATTCGGCGGCGAGCCGTCATGTTTCGGGTCTTTCCAAATGTACCAGTCTCTTTTTTCACTGGCCTTTGAACTGCGTGATTCGATAAACCACTCGTGTTCGTCGGATGTGTGGTTGACAACAAGGTCCATCATGATGTTGATGTTCCTCCTGCCAGCTTCTTCAATGACTTTTTCCATATCTTCCATCGTTCCGAATTGCTCCGCTATCGCATAATAGTCGGAAATATCGTATCCGTTGTCATCCATCGGCGACTGATAGACAGGGCTTAACCAGATGAGGTCGATTCCCAGATTCTTCAGGTAATCCAGTTTTTCAATAATCCCCGGCAAATCACCGATTCCATCGTTATTCGAATCGTAGAAGCTTTTTGGATAAATTTGATATACGACCGAATTTTTCCACCACTGTGGTTCCATTATTTGATCGCCCCTTCGATTACCCCTTTAATGATTTGTTTCTGGGCAATGAAGTAGAAGATCAATACCGGAATGATTGCCAGCACAAGTGCCGCCATTGCTGAACCATAGTTAGATGTATATTTTCCAAAGAAATAGAATGTCGACAGCGGAATCGTCCTGGTCTCTTCAGAAACGAGCACAAGGGATGGCAGCAGGAAGTCATTCCAGATCCAAAGTACATCCAAAATTGCGATGGTGGTTGTGATCGGTTTCAGCATCGGAAAGACAACCTTCCAAAACACCTGGAATCGGGACGCGCCGTCAATGAGTGCCGCTTCTTCAAGTTCCAGCGGAATGTTCTTAATGAAACCATGGAACATGAAGGTGGCAAGACTGACACCAAAGCCCAGGTAGAAAAACGAAAGGGTCCATTTGCTGTTAAGCATATCAAGCCCGCCGTAAATTTTCACGAACGGAATCATCAGTGCCTGGAATGGGATGATCATCGACGCAACCAGGATCAGCAAAATATATTTATTCATTTTCCATTTCCATCTGACCAGGAAGTAGGCCAGCATAGAGCCAAAAATAATGATCAGCGTGACGGATACAACCGTAATCACGAGCGAGTTCCAAAAGGCCGAAGCGAACTTCATCGTCTCAAACGCTTCGATATAGTTGTCGAAGCTCCACTTTTCCGGTAAACCTAATGGGTCTTTGATAATCGGAAGCCGCTCTTTAAAGGAGTTCATGATAATCAGAATGAAGGGAAAAATGTACATGACGAAAAGTATGGATGAAATGGCAAACATCGCATATGGCTTCAATTTTTTCTTCAACATTATGATTCCACCTCCATCTTCTTCATGACTGCAACCTGGCCAATGGCAATAACGGCTACAACAAGGAATAAAATTAATGCTTTAGCCTGTCCCGGGCCAAAGTTTTGGTACAAGAACGCCTCGTTGTAAACATGCATTGCAATCAATTCCGTTGAACGGAACGGGCCGCCTCTTGTCAGGGAGAGGTTCGTGTCATACACCATGAAGCTCCGCTGCAGCGTTAAGAACAACGAAATCGTAAACGAAGGGATCATTAACGGAATCTTGATTCTCAAAAGCTGCTGCCAAACGGATGCCCCATCCAGCGTTGCTGCCTCAAGCAACGATTTTTGAATTCCCATCAATCCCGCAATGTAAATAAGCATCATATAACCGGATGATTGCCATACACCTACAATAACAAGGGACCAGAACGCTTTATCCGGATCCGCAAGCCATGAACTTGAAAAAATCGGCATATTGAACATATCTCCGAAGTGAACGATTACACGGGAAAAAATAAACTGCCAGATGAAACCAAGAATGATCCCGCCAATCAGGTTAGGCGTGAAAAAGCCCATCCTGAAACCATTTTGGCCTTTCATGCCGCTCGTCACGAGCAAAGCCAATCCAAACGCAATCACGTTCGTCAACACCAATGTGTAGAACGTATATTTAAACGTGATGCCAAGCGAGTGCCAGAAGTTCGCATCAGTAAATGCACTCACGTAATTGCTGAAACCTGTGAATTCGAAAGACAAAGTGGAACCTGTCGAATTGGTAAATGTCATGAATATCCCCAGGAGGAAAGGAGCAATCACCACTACGAAGAAAGCAAAGAGAGGAACTAGGGCAAACATGGAAAAAACCTTCAGTTTTTCGGAAAAACTTTGCTGATTATACATATCTTTTACCTCCAAAACGACTTACTTAAGGAGAGTGGGATAAGCTTAGCCGCTTATCCCACCTTCCATACCATTTACTTATTTACTGGACCAGTAATCATTGAACTCTTTGAACAATCCTTCACGGTCGATTTCATCAGCCAGGTACTTCTGCATAGGCGCTCCCATTGCAGGCCATGCATCAGCCGGGTAATAAAGGTTTACCCACTCAAGCGTCTTTCCAGCATCCATATAGTCCACAATTGATTGTGAAAGTGTATCTTGCGGAGCTGCATCGATGTTGTCATAGACCGGAATAAAATTCAGTTCGTTCACGTAAGCATCCTGGCCTTCTCCGAATACCATCCAATCCAGGAACTCAAGTGCAGCTTGCTGCTCTTCTTCAGTTGACTGCGATTCATCGACTGTCCAATAAGAAGGGACACCTACAGAGATTTCGCTGTTGCCGTAATCCTCTGCATTATTGCTGATCGGTACAGGCAAGAATCCGTATTCTCCTTCTGGGTCAACTTCTTTGATTTGCGGATATGCCCAGTTACCCATGAACCAGAGTCCCACTTCACCACTCGCAAGGGAAAGAGGACCTTCATCATATTGCGGTGCCAGCGGAGCATCTTTTGTTGAGTTATACTCTTTCATCAAATCGAAAGTGTCCATCCAGCCGTTGAATTTGTCATTGTTCGCAAACTCAACGTTTCCATCCTTGGCATCCTGCAGGAACTGGTGACGCTCCTCAAGTTCTGTTGACTGGGTCGCAAACGGAATGTTCGTTAAGTGCGCACCAAGTGACCAATCCATCGGTGAAACATGAATGGCTTCTTTTCCATCAAGTGCAGCCACTTTATCGAATAGATCCTTCAGTTCATCACGTGTCTTCACAGTAGCCGGATCAAATTCGCTTCCGACTGCTTCATCAAGAACTTGTTGATTGTAGATGTAGCCAAAAGCTTCAACCGTTACAGGCATACCATAGTATTTATCATCTTTTTTCATAAACTCAAGTGAACCGGGCTGTGCATGCTCAACCCATTCCTGGTCGGACAGATCAAGAAGCTTGTCCCCGAACTCTTCAAACTCCGACGCCATCATCATGATTGTCGGCGCATTATTGGAAGAATAAAGCGACGTCATTTTTTCATAAGAGTTCTGCCCCGCTAGCGGAATGACAGATACCTCGATATCATGAGTCGAATTAAATTCTTTTACCATATCTTCAAACTGGCCGATAACTTCCGGCTTACCGATCAGAACAGAAATCTTTGTTTTATCTTTAGAAGACCCTGAACTTCCTTCAGACCCGCCGCAAGCTGCCAGCAATGAAACCGTTAACAAAAATACAAGAAACAATGATACTATTTTGCGCACTTTGATTGCCTCCCCTTTTCACTTTGTTTTTCGTAAGTGCTTACATTGACATTCTACTCTGTGTTCCACATATATGTCAAACGTTTTCATATAAATTATTTCATGAAAAAATGTTGTCTCCTGCCAGTTATTTTCTGAAACGCTTGACCTACAAGCCTTTTTCTTGTTTCTATCCTCTGGTAATTAACCATCCAGCCCTTATTTATTCTGTATTTCACCTATATATATGATAAGG
Organism: Bacillus marinisedimentorum; assembly: GCF_001644195.2. Taxonomy (NCBI): domain Bacteria; kingdom Bacillati; phylum Bacillota; class Bacilli; order Caryophanales; family Bacillaceae; genus Bacillus; species Bacillus marinisedimentorum. The sequence continues at coordinate 56,277 of NZ_LWBL02000058.1, forward strand.
TTTCCACATATAATCAGAGATATTGTTTACTTTTCCTTGCATTATTCTTTACCTTTCGTATATCATAAGGTATGATAACGTTTACATGTTCAGGAGTTCCAACGGTGAACCCCTTAAAGAACGACGAATTGATCTAAGGGAGATCTGTTATGACAAATATCAAAGATGTGGCCCAGAAGGCCGGTGTCTCCGTAACAACCGTTTCAAGGGTCTTTAATAATAGAGGATATATCAGCAAGGAAACCAGAGAAAAAGTCATGAAAGCAATGGAGGAAGTTGACTATCAACCGAACCAAATTGCAAGAGCCCTCCAGAAAAGCCAGTCCTACTTGATTGGAGTCATTGTTCCAGACTCCAACCATCCCTTCTTCTCTGATCTTGTTAAATATATTGAGATGTACGCAAGTGAAAAAAATTACAAGATACTGCTCTGCAATTCACTTGGAGATGCTGAAAAAGAAGCCAATTACATCAGCATGCTGAGGCAAAACCGTGTTGACGGGATAATCATGTGCAGCCATACCCTGCAGGTTGAGCAATATAAAAAAGCGAACCTGCCGATCGTTTCATTCGACAGGATTTTGTCCAATAATATTCCCTATGTAGGGTCAGACAACTTTTTGGGCGGTGAACTGGCTACTCGGCACCTGATTGAAAACGGGTGTAAAAATCTGCTCCATATTTCCGGGCCGTCAGAACTTGACTCACTTCCTAACCGGCGGACAGATGCATTTAAACTTACCTGCATGAAACATGACATCCCCTTCACGATAGTGGAAGGTGCCCTTAACAAATTGACCTTCGACTATTTTTGGGATTTCATCAATAAGGAAGTTTCCAAATATCTCCGCGATATAGACGGCGTTTTTTGCAGCAATGACACGGTAGCTTACGCCCTCTATATTTATGCAATAAAAAACGGCATCAAAGTGCCGGAAGACTTACAGATCGTCGGATATGACAATCACAGTTTCACCAGGATGCTGCAAACTCCGAGGCTGACAACAATCAGCCAGCCGACTGACCGCATCGGTAAAGTATTATCGAACACATTGATTAAAATAATTGAAAAGGAAGACACTGAAACGATTAACAATACCATTATCGATGTCAGTTTGATTCAGGGGGATACTACGAGGCCACTGTCAGTTCAAACAGCAGAAACAACTGGCTGATTGAGATTATACGCCGGTGTGACTTATGAAAAACAAGCCCTACACCGGCAATTACTTCGGGAAACCGTTGACACATCATCTGGCCTTAACCTTCCTCCGCCATGCCTTACTTCGGGTGGAAGTTTCTCGCCTGTAACAGTAAAAAGGGCAGCTCCAGCAATAACTGGGGCTGCCCTTTTTCACCTATATTTCTTTACTGCAGCGCAAACATAATCTCCGCTTCGCAAACAAGTTCGCCGTTCACAGTGGCAACACCTTTGCCTTTGCCCATCGGCCCTTTGAAGCGCAGCATTTCGACTTCGAGACGGAGCTGGTCGCCGGGGCGGACTTGCTTTTTGAAGCGGCATTTGTCGATGCCGGTGAAGAATGCAAGTTTTCCGCGGTTTTCTTCAGGCTTCAGCATGGCGACAGCTCCGGTCTGGGCCAGCGCTTCCACGATCAAGACACCGGGCATGACCGGGTAGTCCGGAAAGTGGCCGTTGAAGAACTCTTCGTTTGCTGTCACGTTTTTGGTGGCGACGGCGCGTTTTCCTTCTTCAATTTCCTCAATCCGGTCGATCAGCAAAAACGGGTAGCGGTGCGGGATGATTTCTTTGATTTCCTGAATATCGAGCATGCGGTCCCCTCCTGGGTTTATTCTTTTTCAACTATATCCAGTATATGGACCCATGTCTCTTTTTTCAAGGCATCAGCGGGTTCGCCCTCGCCGATGACGCCGTAGCCGACCATCAATCCTGCAATAAGAGACAGGGCGATCAGCGCAATGACGATAAGCAACCGAAGCCAGATCGGGATAAGGCGAACCCTCACTTTGTAAGGCTTCGTTTTTTCTTTCACTTCCTTATTCTTTTTCGCTTCTGCTTTCCGGGCTTCGCGCTTTTCTGTACGCGATTCCTGCTCCGTTTGGCTTGCCATCATGTCTTTACTCCTTTATCTCAATCCATTGATTAGCCCCATCATCTGGTCAGAGATGGAAATGGATTTTGCGTTGAATTGATAGGCGCGCTGCGTCATGACCATATCGGTCATTTCTTTGGAAAAATCGACGTTCGATGCTTCCAGCGCTCCTTGTCTGATTGAAACATTTTCAGCGCCGCGGATGATATCTTCGGCCTGTACCTCTAATCTATTTAATTCCTCTTCCCCAGGCAACGCAAACCGGTTATCCCCGATTTGATTCAAAAGCTGGGGACGGGTCACTTCAGCAATTTGCAGGCGGCCGGCTTCTACAGGTCCGTTCGCGGTTTCGGCTGTTATACTGCCGTCTTCGGAAATGGTGATCGATTCAAAACCGGCCGGAATGGTGATCGGGCCGGTTTCCCCCATCACAAAATCGCCGTTTCCGGTCACAAGCCGGAGCTCTGCCGGATTCGCGTCGTTCGGCGTCACGTAGAATGCGCCGTTGCGGGTATATTGGATTTCAGGCTGGCCGTTGCGGTCAACCTGGATTTGAAAGAGCTGGTTTTCTTTTGCAAGGGCAACGTCGAGCGGGCGGTCCGTCGGGGTGACTGTTCCCTGTGCAAACAGGATATTCGTTTCACCGATTCTTGCCCCTGCGCCAACGCGGATGCCTTCCGGAGTCAGCCGTTTGGCTTCATCGCCGGACTGGTTGTTGATCTGCCGGACGAGCAATTCGCCGAATTGGGTTTCACGTTTCTTATATCCATGTGTATTCAAATTGGACAGGTTACTGCCGATTGTATCAAGACGCTTTTGCAGCTGTCCCATTGTTACAGATGAAGTGATCATTGAACGGTTCATCTTTTATCCCCCTTACGTGAGCCTGCCGACTTCATTGGCCGCTTTATCCATGCTTCTGTCGTAAGCCTGAAGCACCTTCTGGTTCGCTTCAAACGCACGGTAAGCTGTCATCATGTCAGTCATCGTCTGCTGAAGGTCGACATTTGAGCGCTCGAGGAAGCCCTGCTTGACCGTGAATGAGGCATCTCCGGCCTCAAGGACGTTTTCAAGGGGTTGTCCATCATTGCGGAATAGACCGTTCCCTTCTTTGACAAGTTCATTCGGGTTGCGGGACAGCGCGATGTTCAGACTGCCGGCAACAATCCCATTTTCTGTTACTATGCCGTTTTCGTCAATGGTAAAATTGTTGCTATTCAGTTCGATCGGTTCGCCGTCAGTCCCAAGAACCATAAACCCTTCATTCGTCGTCAGCCGGCCGTTTGCATCAATTGCAAAATTGCCGTTTCGTGTATAACGGAGCTCATCACCGGCACCGACCGTAAAAAACAGCCCCGCTTGCAGGCCCTCTTCGTTAACAGGCAGTGTGCCGGCAATGAGTGCCGCGTCACTGTTATTGCCTGTTTCGGTCAGGTCGCCTTGTATGAAGTTCGGCATCGTTTCCTGCATGTAAGCGCCAGTATTCAAACCGCCAATACGCGTAGAATCGCGCACCGGCACGGGACCATCAGCTTTTCCGATCCGGTGCATGAGCATTTCCGGAAACGCCCGGAGCGAGCTTTGGTCCGCTTTGTAGCCCGGCGTCTGGGAGTTGGCGAGATTGTTGGACAGCATTTCCTGCCTGCGCTGCTGGGAAATCATGCCGGCAGCTGCCGTATAAAAGCCTCGTAACATAGATGACACTCCTTTAGAAGGGAACTAGTCCTGGTGTACTTTATTCATAGAAGGGAAAAACCCTCAGAAACTGCTTTCCATATCGAATGTTATGCATAACAGGCCTGTCCGGTCGGGAGGCGAGCATAGCCTGTCTTTCGTTTTATCGGTTGAAAAATTCCGTAACTTAAGCGATTCAGCCGAGTTTGCGCGCCGGGATCCGGTCTATGCTGTCGAGCATGATTCCGGTACCTGCAGCAACGGCTCCGAGCGGATCGTCTGCGACCAGCACCGGCACCTTCAATTGTTCGGCAAGAAGCTGGTCCATGCCGTGAAGCAAAGCCCCTCCGCCAGTGAGTATGATGCCGCGGTCAATAATATCCGCTGACAGTTCAGGCGGTGTTTTTTCAAGCACGCTTTTGGCTGTCTGGACAATGACATCAACCGATTCACGGAGTGCCTTTTCGACTTCTTCGGAATTTATCGCAATTGTGCGCGGCAGCCCTGTCATCATGTCGCGGCCGCGAATCTCGATTTCTGCGCTGCGGGAACCAGGGAAAACGGTTGCCACTTCAAGTTTGATGGCTTCGGCTGTCCGTTCGCCGATTAAAAGCTTGTACTCTTTTTTAATATAGTTGAGGATTTCCTGGTCGAACTTATCCCCAGCCATTTTAATAGAAGCGGCGGTGACGATACTGCCCATCGATAGAACCGCAACATCCGTCGTTCCACCGCCGATATCGACTACCATATTGCCGCTCGGCTGGAAAATATCCATCCCTGCGCCAATAGCCGCCACTTTAGGTTCTTCTTCCAGAAAGACTTTTTTCGCGCCGGATTTTTCAGCTGCTTCCCGGATCGCCTTCTGTTCAACAGAAGTGATGTTGGTCGGGCAGCAAATGAGCATGCGCGGCTTCGATAAAAAGCCTTTCACATTGATTTTTTCAATAAAATGCTTAAGCATCGCTTCAGTAACATCAAAATCTGCAATGACTCCATCCTTCAATGGCCGGATCGCCACGATGTTTCCCGGTGTACGTCCTACCATGCGGCGTGCTTCTTCGCCGACGGCAAGGGCTCTGCCGGTATTTTTATCAATAGCGACAACGGACGGCTCGTTGAGAACGATTCCTTTTCCCTTCACATGAATGAGCACGTTCGCCGTGCCCAGGTCGATTCCAATATCCCTTGAAAACATCTTTCTGAAATCCTCCCTGCATAAATCTATAATCACTTGATGTATTTACATTAATATGCGCAAGTCTCTAATGATATATTTTATCACAAGTCAACGCAAATAGTATGTTTTTGTAGAAATATGCAGAAAAGAATTTTTATTTTGCGACCTCTGTTTTCTCCTCCTCAGCTAAAACATCAGTATCACGCTTGTATTTCAGCTTTGTCGCCTCTCCTCCGCGCAAGTGGCGGATCGATTTATGGTAATCAAGGATTTTCTTCACTTCGTTCGCCAACTCCGGATGAATGTCTGGCAGCCGTTCAGTCAAATCTTTGTGAACGGTGCTCTTTGATACGCCAAATTCTTTTGCAATCACACGAACGGTCTTTTTCGTCTCCACGATATACTGCCCGATCTTGATGGTCCTCTCTTTGATGTAATCGTGCACACCACTCGCCTCCCCAGGTTGTGGATGAGATAAGTGTGAAATGAGACTGAAGTGAACCGCATTCCCTGCTGCCGATTCCTGGTGTCTAATAAGTTTCATATGAACTGCTGCAAACCTGTCTTTGTATGTCACCGCACATTCTCACCTCAAACCCTCTCTTGTTAGGTTTACAACATTGTATTAACCCCGGAACAGGAATATACCAAAAAGTCAAGAGGGACAAGGGATTTGTACGACTTTTTTCGATTTGGGAGGTGATTTGGGGAGGGCTCGGTGCAATTGCCTGGCAATTGCGAGGCAATTATGGGCGAAAAGGCCTATGGTTGCCTGGCAATTGCCAGGCAACCATAGGCCGCTGCATTATAAGAGGAGATTGCGGGATTGGCTGTCGGTGGCGTGGAGGAGTTCGGCCCATGTTTTAGCGCCGCGGTCCTGGAATTGGCGGAGGAGTTCTGAGAACAGGTATGCGGTTGTCAGGGAGTCGCCGAGGGCGCTGTGGCGTTCGTAGATGCGGGTGCCGAATGCCATGGCGTATCGCTCGAGGTCGCGCATGTCCCAGGATGGGGCCAGGAAGCCGATCAAATCGAGCGTATCGATGGCCGGCACTTTCGGAAATGAATATTTTCCGCGGGCGAGTTCGTATTTCAGGACGAGCAAATCAAAGGGTACATAATGTCCGACAAGGCAGTTTGTTTCCCGGCTTTCCACGAACTCAAAAAAATCACTTAACCCTTCCATGCTCTTTGGTGCACCACTAACCTTTTCCTCTGTGATCCCAGTAAGCTCGACAATTTTCTCCGGTATCGGGCGGGTCGGATTGACAAAGGTCTGGAATGTTTCTTTTTCAAGGACCGTGCTGCCCTTCATCGGCACCCCGGCAATCTCAATGAGGCGGTCTTCTGCTGAAATTTCAAAGCCGGTCGTTTCGGTATCAAAGATGATAAAATTCAATTCCTCAACGGGTGTCGAGAGCGGAATGTCTTCATTTATGCCGTGAGAGAAAGGTTTGCGTTTCCAGAACATTGCACCGGTTTCCCCTTTCAAGTTTGTGATTCGGTGTACATTGCCGGGAATTTTCGTCAATATTTCCCCGGCAATGAACAAAAAACTTACCTTTTTTACAAATCTACAAAGAAAAATGCGAAAACATCTGGCTTTGCAAGTCTTTTATTGTCCTGAGGCTGAACAGTAATTCTTCCTTTCTTTTTGTTGAAAGACTGTTGAGCTTCAGAATTGAGGAAGAAGATTCGCCCCGGGAATATTGCCTGTATTTCAACGTAACATATTCTTTCATGATGATGCTGAAGGCATCCTCGAGATCAGCTTCAAACCTGCTCGAGAATACGCCGGCACCTGCCAGTTTTCTGATCCGTTCAAGCGGTGTTCCCGAAGTAATCCGGTGCGCAAAGGCCAGGATTTGCAGGCTGTGATGGAATGGAAACAGCACATTCTTTTTCAAATCGATTTCCTTGCGCTGCAGCCCGAATAGCGCCCTCAGCGGCTGGCCTGGAACAGGGACCGGCTGCACTTTCTCACGCTGGGCAAGTCTGTATAAAAAAATCTTGGAATGATCGAGCTGGCTTACAATAGCCTGCTGCAGTTCGTCATCCAGCGTTTCACTTCCGAATATGAACCGGTTGGAAAAGAAGACTTGAGAAAGCATCAGCGCCTCATTCGTCGATTGCAGGTTCCACTGGCGGAGCCGCTCCTGCCATGCATTCACCGTCCCGCGCCATGCCGCTGAACTTGCCATCATATTGCCGTTGCATTTTGCATATCCCGCTTTTTCAAGGAGCCGGACAATTTCTTCACTGAGACTTTGAAAATAGGAGCGAACCTCTTCCTTATCCGTGTTTCCGAATACGAGGAAATGATCCTGGTCGGTCAACAGGAACTGCTCTCCGCGGCCGGAGCTGCCCATTTGGTAGAAAGCGAACGGCACCGGCGGTTTTTCTTCCACTTTTTCAAGAGCAAGGTCTATTACGCGGCTTACAAGGCGGTCGTACAGTCCGGTTATGATATCAAGTGTCCGCATTACCGGGACCTCGTCCTCAAGCAGGGTGCCAAGCACATCATAAATGGCATTTTTTATCGTCGGCAGTTCTTCTTCTCCTGCCGTTTCAAGCTTCTCAACGACTTTTACCATGTTTTCGTTTTTCTTGCGGAGCAAATCGGACAGCGTGACGACCCCGATCGGCCGTCCTTCTTCCAAAACCGGAAGATGTTTGACACCGTGAACGAGCATCACAGAAAGGGCTTCGTAAAAGTATGCCGTCCGTTTAATCGTAAACGGATCCCTGGTCATTGCGGCAGTCACTTTTGAATCAGCAGGCAGCGCCCTGCTCACGATCCGGTTCACCAGGTCTTTTTCGGTCAGGATGCCGGCGAGACTTCCCTTGTCTGTAACGAGGAGCGAGCTTGTGCGCTCGCCTACCATCAACTTTGCAGCCTCCTGTACGGAAAGGCTTACTTCACCAGTTAGTGCCGGCTGCGACATGACATCCTGGACCCTGAGGACAATACCGCGGCCCTCACCGAAACGCCCTGCCATTTTCACCTGATCGGCAAGGGAGGAATAAACGTCTTTCAAGCGCACAGCAACTTGAAGGAGAATGTAGTCGCGGACGTCCGGGTCTGTCCATCTTTCACGGATGACTGAAAAAGGGATGCTGAGTGCATGTACATTGTCGATCGCCCGGACTTCAACAAGACGCTCGCCTCCCATCCCGGTTTCGCCGAGAAAATCAGCAAGGCTTGAAAATCCGATGATTTCATCCTTTTTCACAATCTCCAATACTTCCCGGTCGTCAATGCTGTTTCCCTGCACGTACACTTCAGCTGCTCCTTGCAGCACAAGAAGCAAGCCATCGCGCTGCTGGCTTGCTTTAAAGATCGTGCCGTCTTTAGGAAATGTTTTTTCAAGACAGAGGGAGAGCACATGCTGTGCTTCCCCTGCCGGCAAATTTGAAAAGAAAGGATGCCCTTTCACCTGCTCATATAAATCCAAATTAACTGATATCTTTTTCTGCTGACCCGTCATTTAACCATACCTCGCCATCTTTATAGGTCATTTGTTCAGGGTAGCGCAGGTCCATAACTTCCTCCTGGATTTTCTGGGATGGCGCCGGTGTCGCAAGGGAAACAATGATGTTCGTCAGAAATGCGGCCGTTGCACCGAAGATTCCTGCACCTGTATCAATGATTCCCGCAATGGTGAAACCGCCGAATTTTGCTGCAAAAATGTAGCCGAGTGTCACAGCAAGGCCGACGATCATGCCCCAGACAACACCGTGTGCATTGGCGCGTTTCCACCAGACCCCGAGGACAAGTGCCGGGAAGAATGTTCCGGATGCAAGCGCAAATGCCCATGCGACAATTTGCGTGATCGCTCCCGGAGGATCAAGTGCAGTAATGCCCGCAAGAACAGTCGCAATAACAATCGTCCAGCGCCCTACTGCCAGGCGGTTCTTCTCGGTAGCATCCGGCTTGAATACACGATAATAAATGTCATGTGCGAACGATGATGAAATCGCAATCAGCAGGCCGCCCGCCGTCGAAAGAGCCGCGGCCATCGCACCGGCAGCAACCAGGCCGATGACAAAGACACCGAGATTGGCGATTTCAGGAGTCGCCATAACGACGATATCCTTGGAAATGACCAATTCCGCCCATTGCAAAATGCCGTCGCCGTTCGAGTCGGCAACCTGGAGCATGCCGGTGTTCACCCACGTCGTTGTCCATTCAGGCAAGTTTGAAATCTGCTGGCCGACTACGTTCTTCATCAGGATGAAGCGGGAGAATGCAGCATATGCGGGTGCAGACAGGTAAAGCAGTCCGATGAACAGAAGCGCCCATGCACCGCTCCAGCGTGCCGCTTTCATCGTTGAAACGGTATAGAAACGGACGATGACGTGGGGAAGTCCCGCCGTACCGGCCATCAATGTAAACATAAGGGCAAGGAACTGCCATTTTGTTCCCTGTTCAAACGGTGCAAAATATTCCGAGATGCCGAGTTCCCGGTCGATTTCGCCTAGCTCTGAAACCGTGTTTCCGTACGATGTCCAAGGCAGCGGATTGCCGGAAATCTGCATCGACATGAAGATGATCGGGATCAAGTACGCAATGATCAAAATGACGTACTGTGCCACCTGCGTCCAGGTGATCCCTTTCATTCCGCCGAATGCGGCATAGGTGGCAATCAGGACGACCCCGATCATAACACCGATTTTCGCATCGACTTCAAACAGGCGGCCGATGACGACACCCGATCCTGATAACTGGCCGATTGAATAAGTGAAACTTATGATGATCGTAGCGATCGCAGCGATGACACGGGCGGTATGGCTGTTGAACCGGTCACCGATAAACTCCGGCACCGTGTAGCGGCCGTATTTCCTGAGCTGCGGAGCCAGCAGGAAGGTCAGGAGCAGATATCCGCCTGTCCAGCCCATAATGTAGGCTAGTCCATCGTAGCCAAGAAGCATGACGGTACCAGCCAGCCCGATAAACGACGCGGCACTCATCCAGTCGGCGCCGATTGCCATGCCGTTGAAGACCGGAGGGACACCGCGCCCCGCCACATAGAAGTCTGATGTTTGCTTCGCTTTATTGAAAACCGCAATCCCAATATAGATTGCAAAAGTCGCCAAAATCAATCCAGTCGAGACTAAAAATTGAGTATCCATCTTTTTCCCCCTTGATTTTTACGCTTATCATTTTAATGATCAAGATGGAGGAACCGGCATCCTTTTTGTCTATCGGATGCTGACCGGTCAGTTAGTTGCGTAAGAAAAATAAAATAAAATTTCTGATTTCCCGCTAACCACCGGTTATTCCGTATTCCTCTTTCGGTTTGCTTCTGTAGTTTTCAGTGAAAGGTGGAGCTGAAGCAAAGCATTTGTCGAAAAAACGTGAAAGCGCTTCCCTGCCGGCGCTTTAATATAGCACCCCTGTTGATTTCTTTGTAAAAGAAAAGCGTGCAAGTATAAGCCTTTTCAGTTAATGGTCCACTGTTTTTCCGCCACTGATCTGTTTATTGCGTGATTCATCAATTCCGAATTTCCGATCGATTTTGTCACTTAATACCGCATTTACGAACAGCAGCAGAATAAATACGACAATGGCGCCCTGTGCACCCATAAAGTAGTGGAACGGGAATCCGTTAAAGCTTACATTCGAAAAAACTTCGGCAAACAAGACAACACCAAAGGAAACAAGCGCCCAAATAATCAAATAAAATACAATGTTGCGGGTGCGTGCGCGGAAATAAGCATCCGCATGTTCTTTGCTGATTTTTTTCATTTCATGACTCCTCTCGGTTAATGGATTGGCCGTTTTCATTTCGGCAGCCAGGCTGGATTTTACCCGGTACTTTTCCGAATCCAGGGATTTCCCCTGGAAAGGGTTGCGGGTAACTGGCTGTTCGCTTTTTCAATTCACTCTGTACGTCATCTAACGCAGGTTGAAAATGAATTTGACGGTATCAAAAAACGGGGCTGGAACCATAGCAACTTCTACAGTCACATACAAAACAAGCGCAGCAAGTGGAACAAGCAATAATTGGGGTCTTTGCTTCCGGACAGCAAAGAAAAAACTGGCGATTGATAAAACTATCATAACGATTGGAAACAGCATCTTTCAAACTCCTCTCCGAATAAGATTCGGCCCATTTTCCGTATAGGACGCCCTCCTTACCTTTTGCAACAATATTGTGAATATTCATTATTATTACAGAAATATTCTGAATACTCAAGTACTTTTTTATTTTTTTGGACAAACTTTTTTTAGTGCGAGCACAGGAGTTGGTGAGAGGTGCCTGGCAATTGCGACGCAATTGCCAGGCACCTCTCACACTGGAAGCGCTTTCAAAAAAACTAAAGAAAGCGGATACGTATTTTATTATTTAGAAATCTTTCCAGGCGGTTGACTGCCCGTTTCCACCATAGTAGTATTGGCTACCGTATTTGGATTTTAACTGGAAAAAGATTTGTGCATTTAGTGATAGATTTAATTGATCGAAATGGTGTAGGCGGCCGCTTAACATCTTAGAATTTTTACAGAAAGCCGGGATATTGTGCGTATTAGTTTCGTTTCATTGAGCATTTATTTTGTTGGCATTATCATACTTGCATTCGGGACAAGCCTTATGCTTGAGGTGAAGCATCTGGGCATCGCGCCGTGGGATGTACTTACTGTCGGTTTAGTCGAACACTTTGGCTTAACGTTCGGAACCTGGAACATGATGATCGGCCTCGTCCTGGTCGGAATCGTATCGCTAGTGAACCGGGCGCTGATTCATATCGGAACGGTCATGAATACCCTCCTGATCGGCCCGATGGTGGACTTCTACCGGTCGCTCGAATTTATTCCCGTTCTCGATGAGCGATGGGAACAATATTTTCTTCTCATAGCAGGAATTTTGCTGAATGGTTTCGGCAGCGGCATGTATGTCGCCGCCCGCCTTGGAGCCGGCCCCAGGGACGGTGTCCTGTTGACACTTTCCCAGAAGCTTAACATGTCGACGCCCAAAACACGGCTCATGCTTGAAAGCTCCATCCTCATAATAGGAATCATAATCGGCGGCCCATTCTTTCTTGGTACGCTGCTTGTATCACCGCTTCTCGGCCCTGTGTTCAGTTTCTCAAACACACGATGGGGCAAAATCCGGACTGGCCTGGAAAAATCCCATCCGAAACTGACCCATTCCTTCTAAGTTTCCTGCCTGTAAAGATTATTCGACAAGTGACAGGCACCGCGTAACAAGCACAAAAAAATTGCCTGGCAATTGCCAGGCAATTTTA
>NZ_LWBL02000059.1 GCF_001644195.2 Bacillus marinisedimentorum
CCCTCAAAACCAAAAATTGTCCCGAACAGCCAACCCCGGGCTGTTCGTTTTCACAAGGAGGCAAACTGTCTGTTTTGCATTTGCCAGGCAGGAGCAGTCAGCCAAAACACGTTCATATAAACCAAATCCCTTTTCCCCTGCCGGTTTACGCCAATTTAATGTCATTGCGGTCATTCCACCAGGATTACCGCTCTTCTGCAAAATTCGGCTCCCGCCTCCTGCCGCCGCCAAAGCTCAGCATTGTAAAGACCGTTTTAAAATATCAGCAAGTCCAACACATTCTTTCATAAAATAATCTTCAGTTTGGCATATACTGAAATAAAGAAGCAATAACCGGCCATTCCAGAGCTTTTTGCGGTAATAAAGTCACTATATATAAAAGATAGTTATAGAAAGAGACAAAATGGGTAATTACAGAGGAGGGGGAAAGAAAATGGACAGCTTGATAGCAGATATCGGATACTCCGATCACATTTATGTCATGATGTTCAGGGTTTTTGTTGCTGCGACGCTTTCCGGGCTAATCGGACTTGAACGGGAAATTAAAAATCAGCCAGCCGGATTACGGACCCATTTGCTTGTGGGGATTGGTTCAAGTGTCATGATGATGCTTTCTGTATTCGGCTTTAGTGACTACATATACGAAGACTCGAATGTCCGCTTTGACCCTGCGAGGATCCCCTCTTATGTCATAAGCGGGATTGGATTTCTTGGGGCAGGAACGATAATTGTACGCGGAGCCGCTGTTAAGGGACTGACAACTGCAGCTTCCATATGGGTGGTAGCGGGGATCGGTCTTCTTGCCGGCAATGGAATGTATGACATTTCGATGGTGACGACGGTTACGGTGCTGATCAGTCTCTGGGTTTTGAATATGTTTGAAAATAAGATGCTTCGTTCGAAATCAGCACGGACTTTGCAGGTTACGGTATATCTGGAAAAAAACGTGCTGAGCACACTCCTATCCCAACTGGATAAAAAAGCGATAAAAGTCCGCCATATTGACGTTGATAAACCGTCCAATAAGAAGAACCTGGTGCGTTATACGCTCAGTATCGACAAGCCTAACCAGGAGACCAGGATTGAACTTATTGAAGAATTGACTGAACAGGAGTATGTCGAATCGATTCATTATATGGGGTAAGCTTTTATTTGCAAAAAAAGGGGAGCGGTTTATAATAGAAGTATAGTCAAATATAGTCAAAGTCAGAAGGGGGGCATGCAAAATGAGAAATATATCAGATATCATTGAACAATATTTAAAAGAAGTCCTGAAAGTAAGCGACGAAAAAATAGTGGAAATCAGGCGCCAGGAAATAGCAGAAAAGTTTCAATGCGTGCCTTCCCAGATCAACTATGTCATTAACACGCGTTTCACCGTGGAGAAAGGGTATATGGTGGAGAGTAAGCGGGGCGGCGGCGGGTATATCCGCATCATTAAGGTCGAAGCACATGATCAGGCTGATCTCATCGATCAGATGCTGGCTTTTGTCGAAAATAAGCTTCCTCAAAATGTAGCTGAAAATTTGATCGCAAGGCTTTTAGAGGAAGATATCGTCACGCAGCGGGAAGCGAAGCTCATGATAAGTGCCATTGACCGGGCCGTGATTCTTACCGATCTTCCCGAGCGGGATGAAATCAGGGCACGGATTATGAAGGCGATGCTCAGCGCCCTTAAGTATAAATAGGCAATTAAAAGGTGTATGCTGTTTAACACCGAATAGATTATGTAAGAGAGGTGAAGCCGATGGAATGCCAGAACTGTCATGAACGCCCGGCCACTGTCCATTACACGAATATCGTGAATGGGGAAAAGACAGAAATGCATTTATGTGAACAGTGTGCTCACCAGCAGGGGGATTTCTTTTCGGGTAATCAGTCTTTCTCACTGAATCATTTGCTTTCAGGATTGCTTAATTATGAACAGCCTGGCGCAGAAAGCAAGCCGTTATCATATGGGCAGCCGGAAGAACTGGCCTGTGACAGATGCGGAATGACCTACCGGGAGTTCACGAAGATTGGCCGGTTCGGCTGTGCCGATTGCTATGAAACGTTCAAGGGCCGGATCGAACCGATTTTAAAGAGAGTACATAGTGGTAATACGGTTCATGCAGGGAAGATTCCGAAACGGATCGGGGGCACCATTCATCTCCGCAAAGAAATGAATCGCCTGAGGGATACGATGCAGGAACATATCAAAGCGGAGGAATTTGAAAAAGCCGCAGAAATACGGGATCAGCTTCGCTCTCTGGAAAAGCAGCTGAACGGAGAAGAGGGGGGAGGCGAGTAAGATGTCGCTGGAACGATTTATCAATCAGGCACTCAGTCCGTGGATGAGTGACAGCGGACCGGATGCAGACATTGTCCTGAGCAGCCGCATCCGCCTGGCGAGAAACATTACATCCTTTATTTTTCCGACTCTTGCGAAGGCGGATCAGCTGGAAGAAGTTATCCAGCTTGCGGATGAGCATTTCGATCAGCAGTCATTGGATGGCAAGCTGCGGTTCGAATTGATCAGAATAGATGAGATCCAGCCTCTCCAAAAACAGGTGCTTATTGAAAAACACCTGATTAGCCCGGCGCTTATCGAAAGAGATAAGAGTGCCGTTTTGCTTTCTGAAGACGAATCGGTAAGCATTATGATAAATGAAGAAGACCATATCCGAATCCAGTGCCTGCTGCCGGGTTTTCAGCTGGCGGAATCATTAAGCTTATCCAACAGGCTTGATGATTGGCTGGAAGAAAAAATTGATTATGCGTTTGATGAAAAGAGAGGGTATTTGACAAGCTGCCCCACAAATGTCGGCACCGGTCTCAGGGCCTCTGTCATGATGCATTTGCCCGCGATGGTGATGACGGGGCAGATCAATCGGATCATTCCGGCAATCAATCAGCTCGGCCTTGTTGTAAGAGGAATTTATGGAGAAGGAAGTGAAGCACAGGGCAATCTCTTTCAAATCTCCAACCAGATCACCCTTGGCAAGTCGGAGGAAGACATCGTTGACGATTTGCAAAGTGTTGTGCTCCAGCTGATTCAGCAGGAAAGGGCATCACGAAGGCATTTGCTGCAGGCTTCCCGCATACAGCTTGAAGACCGGGTTTACCGGTCATTCGGCACCCTTGCCCACAGCCGGATCATCGAGACGAAAGAGGCGGCAAGCTGCTTATCCGATGTAAGGCTCGGAATCGACATGGGATTGATTAAGGATGTACCGAGAAATATTTTGAATGAGTTGATGGTGTTGACCCAGCCGGGCTTTTTGCAGCAATATGCCGGTGAACGTCTCTCCCCGGGAGAACGGGATGTACGACGGGCCGCATTGATACGCGAACGGCTGAGAATGGAAGACGATAAAGCAGATTCTATAGGAGGTTGATCTGAAAATGATGTTTGGACGATTTACAGAACGGGCTCAAAAAGTACTCGCATTGGCACAGGAAGAAGCAATCCGTCTCGGTCATAACAATATCGGAACAGAACACATCCTTCTTGGACTTGTACGAGAAGGCGAAGGGATTGCAGCGAAAGCCCTGCTTGCTCTCGGACTCGGATCGGAAAAAATCCAAAAGGAAGTTGAAGCATTGATAGGCCGCGGCCAGGACGTCTCCCAGACGATCCACTATACGCCGCGTGCCAAAAAAGTCATCGAATTATCGATGGATGAAGCAAGAAAGCTGAGCCACTCCTATGTGGGAACAGAACATATCCTTCTCGGCCTTATCAGGGAAGGTGAAGGTGTGGCGGCACGGGTGCTGAATAACCTCGGTGTCAGTCTGAACAGGGCCCGCCAGCAGGTGCTGCAGCTTCTCGGCAGCAATGATTCATCGTCAAGCCAGCAAAGCGGATCGGCTCAGGGTGCCAATACACCGACGCTTGACAGCCTTGCCCGTGATTTGACGGTCATTGCAAAAGAAGGCAGCCTCGACCCGGTCATCGGACGCAGCAAAGAAATCCAGCGCGTCATTGAAGTGCTGAGCCGCCGCACCAAGAACAACCCTGTCCTGATCGGCGAACCTGGTGTCGGTAAAACGGCGATTGCCGAAGGTCTTGCCCAGCAAATCGTCAATAATGAGGTTCCGGAAATTCTACGGGAAAAACGCGTCATGACACTTGATATGGGAACGGTCGTTGCCGGAACAAAGTACCGCGGTGAGTTTGAAGACCGCCTTAAAAAAGTTATGGATGAAATCCGACAGGCCGGCAATATCATTTTGTTCATCGATGAGCTGCACACATTGATTGGTGCCGGCGGTGCTGAAGGTGCGATTGATGCATCCAACATCCTGAAGCCGGCGCTTGCCCGCGGCGAGCTTCAGTGTATCGGCGCAACAACGCTTGACGAATACCGAAAATATATCGAAAAAGACGCGGCGCTTGAACGGAGATTCCAGCCGATTCAAGTTGATGAACCGACAAATGAGGAATCCATCCAGATTCTGCAGGGTCTCCGCGACCGCTATGAAGCGCATCACCGCGTCACGATTACCGATGAAGCGATCGAGGCCGCGGTTACGCTGTCCGACCGCTATATCTCCGACCGGTTCCTGCCGGATAAGGCGATCGACTTGATTGATGAAGCCGGATCGAAAGTACGGCTCCGTTCTTATACCGCTCCGCCAAATCTGAAGGAGCTTGAACAAAAGCTGGAAGAGGTTCGGAAAGAAAAAGATGCGGCCGTGCAAAGCCAGGAGTTTGAAAAAGCAGCATCACTCCGGGATACGGAGCAGCGTTTGCGTGAAGAAGTGGAAGAAACGAAAAAGAGCTGGAAGGAAAAACAGGGTCAGGAAAACACCGAAGTCACAGCTGATGATATTGCAATTGTCGTAGCGAACTGGACCGGTGTTCCGGTTTCCAAGCTGGCCCAGGAAGAATCAGAGCGGCTGCTGAATATGGAAGACATCCTGCATAACCGGGTCATCGGCCAGGCTGAAGCGGTGAAGGCCGTTTCCAAAGCGGTAAGGCGCGCCAGGGCAGGGCTGAAAGACCCTAAACGTCCGATCGGATCTTTCATTTTCCTTGGTCCTACCGGTGTCGGTAAAACTGAATTGGCGCGGGCCCTTGCAGAATCTCTTTTCGGTGATGATGATGCCATGATCCGGATTGATATGTCCGAGTACATGGAAAAGCATGCGACGTCCCGCCTGGTCGGTTCTCCTCCGGGATATGTCGGCCATGAGGAAGGCGGGCAGCTGACCGAGAAAGTACGCCGTAAACCTTATTCCGTCATCCTGCTTGATGAAATCGAGAAAGCCCATCCGGAAGTATTCAATATCCTTTTACAGGTGCTTGAAGACGGCAGGCTGACAGATTCGAAGGGAAGATCGGTCGATTTCCGGAATACGGTTGTCATCATGACATCGAATGTCGGTGCCAGCGAACTCCGACGCAACAAATATGTCGGCTTTGCGGTCGAGGATGAAAACCAGGATTATAAAGATATGAAATCTAAAGTGATGGAAGAGCTTAAAAAGTCATTCCGTCCTGAATTCCTGAACCGGATTGATGAAATCATCGTTTTCCACGCACTCGAGAAAGAGCATATCAAGGAAATTGTGAAGCTCATGGCCGACCAGCTGCGGAAACGCCTTTCTGACCAGGAGATCCATTTTGAATTGACAGAACCGGCAAAAGAAAAAATCGCAGATGAAGGCTATGATCCAGAATATGGGGCAAGGCCGCTCCGCCGCGCCCTGCAGCGTGAAGTGGAGGACCGTCTTTCCGAAGAGCTCCTGAAAGGAAATATTGAAAAAGGCAAGCAAATCATTCTTGATTATGAAGACGATGAATTCAAAGTGAAATCAAAATAATGACTGTGGCAGGGCCGGAAGACCGCAGAGTCTTCCGGTTTTTACTCTTGTCATACTGGCCTGCTTTTTCGGTTCACCCCATCATATTGCCCCGGCGGCGAAAACAGTTTTTCAAATGAGGCCGGCATGGAAAAAGTCAAGGAACCCGATGTGGACAGTCCATCTCCTGCCATATTGGCGTTTCTGCTTTTATATCAAATTTGTTATTTGTTATCATAAGTAAGAAACTACAGTGGTATTGTAAAAGTGAGGGTAATATATTCATGGGAAAAACGAAAACGAAATTCAGCTGCCAATCATGCGGCTATGAGTCACCGAAGTGGATGGGGAAATGTCCCGGCTGTGCTTCATGGAATACAATGGTCGAAGAGAAAGAACTGAAACAAGCCAAACGGCAATCATTTGTTACGTCTGACAACACAATTCATACCCCACAATCGATCACCAGCATTGAAATGGTTGCGGAAACGAGAGTCCATACGAAAATGCCTGAATTCAACAGGGTGCTTGGCGGGGGCATCGTACCGGGTTCGCTGGTGCTGATCGGCGGTGACCCGGGCATCGGTAAGTCCACCTTGCTTTTGCAAGTCTCTTCACAGCTGGCACTGTCCAAGGAGGAAGTTCTCTATATATCAGGGGAAGAATCGGTGAAGCAAACCAAGCTCCGTTCCGACCGGCTCGGAGTCAGTGCCGACCAGCTGTATGTCCTTGCCGAAACGAATCTTGAATTGATCACGCAGGCAATCGAACAGATGAAGCCCGGTTTTGTCGTCATTGATTCAATCCAAACGGTCTATCATCCCGAAATCCAGTCAGCGCCCGGCAGTGTGTCCCAGGTGCGGGAATGCACGTCGGAATTGATGCGGCTGGCGAAAACGAGAGGGATTCCGGTTTTCATCGTCGGGCATGTGACGAAGGAAGGGGCAATCGCCGGACCGCGCCTGTTGGAGCATATGGTTGATGCCGTCCTTTATTTTGAAGGGGAACGGCATCATACGTACCGCATCCTGCGCGCAGTGAAAAACCGGTTCGGTTCGACAAATGAAATGGGTATTTTTGAAATGAAGGAAGCCGGCCTTGAAGAAGTGCTGAATCCGTCGGAAATTTTCCTCGAAGAGCGTTCACAGGGAGCGGCAGGTTCGACAGTTGTCGCATCAATGGAAGGTACGCGTCCTGTGCTTGTTGAAGTCCAGGCCCTGATATCGCCCTCCGGCTATGGAAATGCGAAACGGATGGCGACCGGCATGGACCAGAACCGAGTTTCATTGCTAATGGCTGTTCTTGAAAAACGGGTCGGCATGCTTTTACAGAACCAGGACGCTTTTTTGAAGGTGGCAGGCGGCGTTAAACTGGATGAACCGGCAATCGACCTTGCCATCGCTGTGAGCATTGCCTCGAGTTTCCGCGATAAGCCTTCAAATCCGTTTGACGTGTTGATCGGTGAGGTCGGCCTTACCGGTGAGATACGCAGGGTTTCCCGTATTGAACAGCGAGTGAATGAAGCCGCGAAGCTCGGCTTTAAAAGGGCGGTCATCCCGGCTAAAAACCTTGAGGGCTGGGCGAAGCCTGCCGATATTGAAGTGATTGGCGTCAATACAATCAATGAGGCGCTTCAACATACAATACAATAGGAGGAGTACCCCATGAACGTCCATCGTCCCGGCAATAATATCAGCCAAATATTGCAGTTTGTGGCTCCCGGCACCCCGCTCCGGGAAGGAATAGACAATGTCCTCAGGGCGGGAACGGGCGGCCTGATCGTCCTAGGGAACCAGGAGAAGCTGAAAAAAGTCATTGACGGCGGATTTTTGATCAACTGCCCATTTTCCCCTTCTTCTTTATATGAACTCGCCAAAATGGACGGCGCCATCATTTTAACGGAATCAGGAAATAAAATTGTCTTTGCGAATACACAGCTCATTCCCGATAATTCGATTCCGACAACGGAGACCGGGATGCGCCACCGGACAGCAGAGCGGGTGGCTAAACAAACCGGATTTCTTGTAATTGCCGTATCAGAACGAAGGAATGTTGTGACGTTATATAAAGGGAATCTGAAATATGCCCTGAAGGACATGGGTGTCATTTTGACAAAAGCGAATCAGGCCGTTCAGACGCTGGAGAAGTATAAAAGCGTGCTCGACCAGGGCATCACGAATCTGGGGGCGCTCGAGTTCGAGGAGCTCGTCACGATGTCTGAGGTTCTGCAGGTCATTCACCGAATTGAAATGGTATTGAGGATCAAGCATGAAATCATCAATTATGTAAGTGAACTCGGAACAGAAGGGAGGCTGATCCGCCTTCAAATGACCGAGCTTGTCTCCAATGTCGAAGAAGAAGCAGCATTGCTCATCAAAGATTACAGCCTGCACCACGATATCGATCCGTTTAAGGCCATTGCCAGAATCCAGGAACTTTCCAACCATAATCTGCTTGATGACCAGGTACTGCTGAAGCTGCTCGGCTATTCAGTTACGGAAAACGCCGAGGAAACACCGCTTGTTCCGCGCGGTTACCGGATCCTCCATAAGATTCCGAGACTGCCGAGCCATATCATCGATAATCTTGTCCATGAATTCGGCCAGCTTCCGGCTATATTGAAGGCTTCCTCCGAAAAGCTGACGGTCGTGGATGGAATCGGCGAAATCCGAGGCAGAAAAATTAAGGAAGGCTTAAAACGGATTCAGGAGCAGCTATTTGTTGACAGGCATATTTAGACAGATGGTTACTCGGATTGACACTGTAATATTTTTGTGATAAAATAAATATTTTTGTAAAATTGACACCATCTGGCCTGTGTGCTATCCTTACAATAAAAAATTGATTGTTTTTAACAATTTCAGACGTAAGACCTCTGAAACTTTATTAAGTTTTCTACCGTATATATATTTTGAAGGGTTTCTTTTTGAACAAACTGTCAATAATGAAGAGGAGGAGGTGACCCGATGCTAAAAAAATTTGTGCAACTCTTTTTTATCATTGTCGGGGGCATGACAGGATATCTGTATATCCCGGCGTTACTTGAAGCCTTTAATCTATCGTTTGGCTCGGACTGGCTATTTCCGATCATCGGGGCTGTGATTGGAGCGGCATTATTCTTTTTATTAATGTTATGGCTTGCGGATTACGTTGTTGAATTTATTCGTAAAGTTGAGGACCTGCTGGTGAATGCGCCGGTAACGGATGTGATTTCCGGGACATTTGGATTGATCCTGGGACTGATTGTAGCGTTTTTGGTTGTTCTGCCCCTGAATGATATCGGCATCCAGATTGTAAACATTACGGTCGGTATTTTTCTTCCTTTGATCCTTGGATATCTTGGGTTCAGAGTCGGTTTCAAAAAGAAAGAGGAAGTCATCCATTTATTTTCAACGGCCCGCAAGGATTCTTCGAAAGACAAGAAAAAGGAAGATGATCAGGAACAGGAAGACGGCACTGCAGGAGGCTCGCTTAAAATCCTTGATACAAGCGTCATCATCGATGGACGAATTGCCGACATCTGCAAAACAGGATTTCTTGAAGGAACCTTGATCATTCCGCACTTCGTATTGGAAGAACTGCAGCATATTGCAGATTCATCAGATGCACTGAAACGGAACCGCGGCCGCAGGGGACTGGATATCTTGAATAAAATCCAAAAGGAACTCCCTGTCAATGTCGAGATTTACGAAGGTGATTTTGAAGATGTCCAGGAAGTCGACAGCAAGCTTGTGAAATTGGCGAAACTGCTTTCCGGCGTTGTCGTAACAAACGATTTCAACTTGAATAAAGTATGTGAACTCCAAAAGGTGGCCGTGCTGAACATCAATGATCTGGCTAACGCCGTGAAGCCGGTTGTCCTTCCTGGCGAAGAGCTGAAAGTCCAGGTCATCAAAGACGGCAAAGAGCATAACCAGGGTGTCGCATATCTTGACGACGGCACGATGATCGTTGTGGAAGAAGGCCGGGATTACATCGGCAAACATATCGATGTACTCGTTACGAGCGTTCTCCAGACATCAGCGGGCCGCATGATCTTCGCAAAGCCGAAGCTTCTTGAAAAAGCTTTATAAATACGGGTAATTCCTTTACTATAGGAAAGAGAGATGAAGCGCAGCTGCTTGAGGCTGCGCTATCTTCACTTTATTGTCCGGATACGGATTGAACCGCGGATGAAGCAGTTGCGTGACTTGGCCATAACCGTGGGGATAGGCGCATGCAGTTGGCCGGTTGAATGAATAGAAAGCGGCTTTGACCTGCTGATCCAGACGTTGCTAAACATCGGCCCTCAGCATTTCGGGGTAGGAAGAGGTGGAGAATGAAGTATTCTGTGGTCATACCGGCAGCGGGCCGGGGGAAAAGGATGAATGCCGGGAAAAACAAGTTATTCATTGACATGAATGGTGAACCTGTCATCGCCTATACGATGAAGGTGTTTGATAGGGAACCAGATTGTACGGAAATTATCCTGGCTGTACATAAAGAAGAAATGGGCGAATTCAAAAAAATGATTTCGCGAATTGGGTTTGAAACGGAAATCAAGCTGGCGGAAGGCGGGAAAGAACGGCAGGACAGCGTATATAACGGCTTGAAGAAAACAACAGGCGATATTATTCTCGTTCATGACGGGGCCCGGCCATTCATTACCGGAAATATGGTCGGCAGGCTTGCTGAAGCAGCGGCAGAGCACGGTGCGGCTATTGCGGCTGTGCCGGTCAAAGATACAATTAAAAAAGCAGAGGCCGGCTTTGTTACGGAAACAGTGGATCGGTCCACGCTTATGACTGTTCAGACACCGCAGGCTTTCCGTCGGGATCTTATTTTAAAAGCACATGAGCATGCCCGGCAAACCAGCTTTGTCGGTACGGATGATTCCAGCCTTGCCGAACTGCTTGGCTTTCCGGTGAAAATTATTGAGGGCAGCTACCGGAATATTAAGCTGACAACGCCTGAAGATCTCATTTTTGCAGAAGCGATTCTTGCTCAATAGAAAATAGAGAAGGGGGAAAACGAATGTTCCGAATAGGGCATGGATATGATGTACATAAATTTGCAGAAGGCAGAAAATGCATCGTCGGTGGAATCGAAATCCCATATGAATACGGGCTTGCAGGCCACTCCGATGCTGATGTGCTTCTTCATGCGATTGCAGATGCCTGCCTTGGCGCAGTTGGAGAAGGCGATATCGGGCGCCATTTTCCGGATTCCGATCCGGATTTCAAAGACGCCGATTCAGGAAAGCTTTTAGAGCACGTATGGAAAATAACGACAGATAAAGGGTACACGCTTGGTAATATCGACTGCACGATTATCGCCCAGGCGCCGAAGATGGCCCCATACATTGATGCGATGAGAGAGAGGATTGCCGGCTTGCTTGAAGCGGAGGCCGGTCAGGTGAACGTGAAGGCGACGACGACCGAAAAGCTCGGTTTCACAGGCCGGAAAGAAGGTATGGCTGCCGAAGCAGTGGTGCTGTTGCAAAAACTTGACCACCGGCAATAGACTGATAAAATATGACGTATGTAATGGAACGATAAAAGAAATGGAAGGTGTCTCAAATGACCAAAGAAGTAAGAGTGCGCTATGCGCCAAGCCCGACCGGCTATCTTCATATCGGAAATGCGCGTACAGCCCTATTCAACTACCTTTTTGCCAGAAACCAGAACGGAAAATTCATTATTCGCGTGGAGGATACGGACCAGAAACGTAATGTGGAAGGCGGGGAAGAGAACCAATTTCATTATTTGAAATGGCTCGGCATCGACTGGGACGAAAGTGTCGATAACCCTGGCGAATACGGCCCTTACCGCCAGTCTGAGCGCCGTGACATTTACGAAAAGCACTATAACAGCCTGCTTGAAAACGGCGCAGCTTACAAATGCTACTGCACAGAAGAAGAGCTGGAAGAAGAGCGTGAAGCACAGCGGGCCCGCGGAGAAATGCCGCGTTATTCCGGCAAATGCAGGCACCTGACGGAAGAAGAGCGCAGCAAGCTTGAAGACGAGGGACGCCAGCCGAGCATCCGCTTCAAAGTTCCGGCTGATAAGGTATATACGTTCAACGATATCGTGAAAAATGAGGTCTCCTTCGAATCAAATGGAATCGGTGATTTTGTCATTGTGAAAAAAGACGGGATGCCGACATATAATTTCGCGGTCGCAGTCGATGATCATCTAATGGAAATCACCCACGTGCTTCGCGGGGAAGACCACATTTCCAACACACCAAAGCAAATGATGATTTATGAAGCATTCGGGTGGGAGCATCCGGTGTTCGGGCATATGACGCTGATCGTCAATGATGAGCGGAAGAAGCTGAGCAAGCGCGACCATTCGATCATCCAGTACATCGGTCAGTACAACGACCTTGGCTATCTGCCGGAAGCGATGTTCAACTTTATCGCTTTGCTCGGCTGGTCGCCAAAAGGTGAAGAGGAAATTTTTACAAAGGAACAGTTCATTGAAATTTTCGATCCGGAACGGCTGTCCACGTCACCGGCCGTGTTTGATAACAAGAAGCTTTCCTGGATGAATAATCAGTATATGAAAGAGGCTGACTTCGAGCGGGTATTTGAAATGTCGCTTGAGCATCTTGTGAAAGCAGACAGGCTTCCGGCCGACATGGATGAAGAGAAGAGCAGATGGGCACGCGGCCTTGTCGAATTGTACAAAGAACAGATGAGTTACGCAGGCGAAATCGTCGAACTGAGCGATATGTTCTTCAAAACCGAGATTGAATATGATGAAGAAGCAATGGCAATCCTTGAAGAGGAGCAGGTTCCTGAAGTGCTTCAGGGATTCCTGGATCAGATTAAGAAACTGGGGAATTTTGAGGCGGCTGAAATCAAAAAAGCCATCAAAGCGACCCAAAAAGCGACCGGCCATAAGGGTAAAAAGCTGTTCATGCCGATTCGTGTCGCTACGACCGGTCAGTCACACGGCCCGGAACTCCCGCTGGCAATCGAGCTGCTTGGCAGTGAAGTCGTCGAAACAAGGCTTGAGCAGCTGCTGACAAAACTAAACGGTTAACATTTTCTCGGGTTTGTAATATAGTAAGAATAACTTAATCAGTGATAATGCGTCGATGGGGAAGAGTAGAAGTTTCTGTGCATGACAGAGAGGACTGCCGCGGCTGGAAGCGGTCCATGTCATAGGGATTTCGAAGTGCGCCCCGGAGCCTCTTATTGAAGCAACAGTAAATAAGAGCGGGACCCTGCCGTTATAGGGAGAGTTTGGAGCGGCTGCTTGCTGCTCAAACAGAGTGGAACCGCGCGTAAGCGTCTCTGTGCACAGGCACAGGGGCGCTTTTTTATTGTTAAGGAAATTATAAAATTTTTGCGTTGTGGATAAAAAGCGAGAAGGGAGTCATCCAGCTCCAGGCGCCAGCGGGAAAGATCACCTTCCTGCGGGTACCCCCGCTTATGCGTACGCCGCTAAGCGGGCGCCTTGCACTTTTGTTCATAAGGTTGTTCATTTGCGTCAAAAGGGAAGAACCCTGCCCGGATTATGTCATTTTTACTACACTGCCGGCGAGGACCGGAAAGAAGGGGGTACAACATAGATGTTCAAAATGCTTAAAGAAGATGTCGATGTCGTCTTTGACCAGGACCCGGCGGCCCGCAGTTACATTGAAGTCATCCTGACCTATTCGGGGCTCCACGCCATCTGGTCCCACCGTCTGGCCCACTGGTTTTTTAAACATAAATTCTTTTTCCTGGCCCGTGTCATTTCACAAGTAAGCCGTTTTTTCACCGGGATTGAGATTCATCCCGGAGCCAAGATCGGCCGCCGCTTTTTCATTGACCACGGTATGGGTGTCGTCATCGGGGAAACATGTGAAATCGGAGATAACGTCACGATTTTCCAGGGTGTCACTCTCGGAGGAACCGGAAAGGAAAAGGGAAAGCGCCATCCGACTCTTGAAGATAACACACTGGTGGCAACCGGCGCGAAAGTGCTTGGGTCGATAACAGTTGGAAGGGACTCGAAAGTCGGCGCCGGTTCCGTCGTCCTGCACGACGTGCCGCCGAATTCCACGGTTGTCGGGATACCAGGAAGAGTCGTGATCAAAAACGGCGTAAAAGTTCGGAGGGACTTGAATCATCAGGACCTTCCCGATCCGGTTGCCGACCACTTCAGGCAATTGGATAAAAGGCTTCAGCTGCTGGAGCAGGAATTAGCAAGCATGAAAGGGGAAAAACAACATGGCAATCCGCCTGTATAATACGCTCACACGTAAAAAAGAAGAATTCCGCCCGCTTGAGCCGGGCAAGGTAAAAATGTATGTGTGCGGTCCCACCGTCTATAACTATATCCATATCGGAAACGCCAGGCCGGCAATCGTATTCGATACCGTCAGAAGATATCTGGAATACCGGAATTATGATGTACAATTCGTCTCCAATTTCACAGATGTCGATGACAAAATCATCAAAGCCGCAAATGAGCTGGGCGAGGATGTCGGCATGCTTGCTGACCGCTTCATCAAGGCATACCATGAAGATGTCGGCTCACTCGGTGTTTTGAAGGCGCATGTCCATCCGCGGGTGACCGAGAATATGGATTATATCATCACCTTCATCAGCAAATTGATCGACAAAGGCTATGCATATGAGGCGGAAGGGGATGTCTATTTCAAAACCCGCGCCTTTGACGGATATGGAAAACTATCCCACCAGTCCATCGATGATTTGCGCATGGGCGCGAGAATTGAAGTGGGCGATAAGAAAAAGGACCCGCTGGATTTCGTTCTCTGGAAACAGGCGAAACCAGACGAAGTATACTGGCAAAGCCCGTGGGGAAATGGACGGCCGGGATGGCACATTGAATGTTCCGCTCTAGTCAAAAAATATCTCGGTAATACGATAGATATCCATGCAGGCGGGCAGGACCTGACATTTCCGCATCATGAAAATGAGATTGCCCAGTCAGAGGCATTGACAGGCCAAACATTTGCGAACTATTGGATGCATAATGGGTATATTAAGATCAATGATGAAAAAATGTCAAAGTCACTTGGGAATTTTGTGCTGGTCCATGACATGATCAAAGAAATCGATCCGCAAGTCATCCGCTTTTTCATGCTGTCGGTCCATTACCGCAATCCGGTCAACTTCAGTGAAGATTTGCTCGAAAGTGCGAAAAGCGGCCTTGAACGTATCAAAGCAGCCTACAGCAATTTGCAGCACCGCCTTGATAATACCGCAAATTTGACGGAAGGCGATGATAAATGGCATGTAAAATTAAATGTGCTCCAGGAACGATTTATTAAAGAAATGGACGACGATTTCAACACAGCAAATGCCATCACCGTTTTGTTCGAACTTGCAAAAGAAGCCAATCTGTATTTGCAGGAGAAAAACACGTCAGAGGATGTACTGAATGCGTTCATCAGCAAGCTGGCCGAATTTTCGGGTGTGCTCGGCCTTACGCTTGAAGGAGAACAAGAGCTGCTGGATGAAGATATCGAAGCGCTGATCGAGAAGCGGATCCAGGCCCGTAAAGACAGGGACTTTGCCCTTGCCGACCGGATTCGGGACGAACTGAAGGAAAAGAATATCATGTTGGAAGACACACCGCAGGGTACGCGGTGGAAAAGGATGTAGGCCGGTGAAACATAACGTTAATCCGAAATTGCTGAATTCACTTGCCCTCGCATATATGGGGGATGCTGTATTGGAGCAGGCTGTCCGGCTGAGGCTGATAGCAGGTGGGAAAGTGAAGCCGAACGGCCTGCACCATGCGGCCACCAGCTTTGTTTCCGCAAAAGGACAGGCACGGGTCATTCGCCGGCTGCTTGAAGAGGGGCGCCTGACGGAGGAAGAGGAAGGGGTCGTCCGCCGGGGCCGCAATGCCAAGTCCGGTTCGACACCGAAAAACACGGATGTGGCTACGTACCGCTACAGTACCGCCTTTGAGGCCCTGTTAGGCTATCACTATCTATCTGGAAATGAAGAGCGGATAGAAGAAATCATCGCGTGGTTTTTTGACATTCTAGAGAGCGGATCCGAAAGAGGTGAATAATATGGAATCTGAATGGATTATTGGCCGGAATCCCGTTCTGGAGGCGCTTCGCTCCGGAAGGGACATGAACAAGGTGCTTGTCGCTGAAGGGGCGCAAAAAGGGCAAATCCAGCAAGTGATCCAACTTGCGAAAAAGAATGGGGTCATCGTGCAGCAGGTGCCGAAGAAAAAGCTTGACCAGTTGGTGGAAGGCAATCACCAGGGTGTGGCAGCCGCCGTTGCCGCATACCAATATGCGGAAATCGATGACTTGTTTGCCGGGGCGGAAGAAAAAGGGGAAGCCCCCTTTTTCCTGATCCTCGATGAAATTGAAGATCCCCATAACCTCGGTTCAATCCTCCGGACGGCGGATGCGGCCGGGGTGCACGGCATCATCATTCCGAAACGGCGTGCTGTCGGCCTTACAGCTGCGGTTGCCAAGTCCTCGACAGGTGCGGTTGAATATGTGCCGGTTGCGCGGGTCACAAATCTCTCGCGGGCGATCGAGGAACTGAAAGAGCGGGGCGTGTGGATTGCAGGCACAGATGCTTCAGCGGACGAAGATTACCGGCAGCTTGACGGGACGATGCCGCTTGGGCTGGTCATCGGCAGTGAAGGCAAAGGAATGGGCAGAATTATTAAGGAAAAATGCGATTTCCTTATCCGCCTCCCGATGGAAGGCAAAGTGACTTCTTTGAATGCATCGGTTGCCGCAGCGCTGCTGATGTATGAAGTCCACCGCAAACGCCATCCGCTCGGGACTTAGAGACCGATGGATGTACTGCTTGTCGACGGTTACAACATTATCGGCGCTTGGGATGAGCTGAAACGGATGAAGGAAAATGATTTTGCCGGAGCACGGGACAAGCTTGTTGAAAAAATGGCGGAGTACCAGGCTTACAAAGGAATGCGCGTCATGATCATCTTTGATGCCCACCTCGTGCCGGGGATTGAAAAAAAGCATCTCCGGCATAAGGTCGAGATCGTGTATACAAGGGAAAATGAAACGGCGGATGAACGCATTGAAAAATTGGCGAAAGAGTTGAACGATGTCCGCACCCAGGTCCATGTCGCCACTTCCGATTATACGGAACAATGGGTGATATTCGCCCAGGGGGCACTCAGGATATCAGCGAGGGAATTGATTTCCGACATAAAAGAAATGGAAAATAAGATTTCGAAAGATGTAGAAACGAAACACCGGGTAAAAGCGAAATCAAAAATCCAGCTTTCTGATGAAGTGGCAGAATTTTTTGAAAAATGGCGCCGCGGCGAGCGGTGAACGGTTGACGGTGCTGAAGCGCTTACTGTATAATATTTCTATATATGATTGCTTGCGTGGTCGGGGGGATACGAGTGAGCATACATCTCAAAGAAAAAACCAACGGCATAAAATTTGACCAGTTTGAAGATGATGAGATTGTCAGGCTTGTGCACGCCGGCAACAGCGACGCGCTAGATTACTTGATTCATAAGTACAAAAACTTCGTCCGTGCAAAAGCCAGATCGTATTTTTTGATTGGGGCGGACCGGGAGGATATTGTCCAGGAAGGTATGATTGGCCTTTATAAAGCAATTCGCGACTATAAAGGGGACAAGCTTTCTTCTTTCAAGGCATTTGCCGAACTATGCATCACTCGTCAAATTATCACCGCAATCAAAACGGCGACACGCCAGAAACATATCCCGCTCAATTCTTATGTTTCATTGGACAAGCCCATTTACGATGAGGAATCGGACAGGACGCTCCTGGATGTCATTTCCGGAACCAAAGTTCTTGATCCGGAAGAACTGTTCATCAACCAGGAAGAGTTCGATGATATCGAAGACAAGATGACAGAGCTCTTGAGCGATCTTGAGCGCAAAGTCCTTATGCTCTATCTTGACGGCCGTTCCTACCAGGAAATTTCGGTAGATTTGAACCGCCATGTCAAATCGATCGATAACGCCCTCCAGAGGGTCAAACGAAAACTGGAACGGTATCTTGAATTACGGGAAATAAGCCTTTAAACAAGGCTTATTTTCCTTTTTGCAGGATTGGGGCACAGTCCGGGCCTATGCCGGAATGCGGACGGGACAGCGCCCCGCAAAACGGGCGGGGAGTTTGGCCGGCAGTCCGTGGAAAGCGAGTTGATTCTCCTGCCAATGGAAGAAAAGTCTGATTAAAATCTGGAAGCGAGGTTTAGTTCAGGCTTTTATGCTATAGTAGTGAGAGGAATCACCCCGCCTTTTATTGACAGTCAATAGGCTCTATGATATCTTTTTAAAAGTGGAAAAGCATGCTTTTGTATTTGGGTAGGTGCTCAAGATGAGAAAAAAAGTGATATTGGCCTGTACAGAGTGCCATAATCGCAATTATACGACAATGAAAAACACACAGCAGAATTCAGATAGACTTGAAGTTAAAAAGTTTTGCAAGCATTGTAATGCTCACACCATCCATCGAGAAACCAAATAACAAACAGCGGTACGGTTTTCCGATTAAAGTTGGAGGTTTAACCGGTATGATTAAGTTTCTTCGTAACGTAGGTAAAGAAATGAAAAGAGTCAGCTGGCCGAAGCGCAAGGAGTTGACGCGCTACACCATCACAGTAGTGACAACCGTAGCGTTTGTAGCGGTGTTTTTTGCGGTCATTGACATGGGCATTTCTTCTTTGATCCGTCTGATTCTTGAATAACCACGGCGGTTTTTTGGCTATAATGGTGAATGCATATACAGAAACGACAGAAAAAGCCCGGTCAACGGGTTTTTTGCACTTATGCAGAAAAGCAGAAGGCGGCCGCTAAGCGGCGATAGAAAAGCTGCTGTCCATATAGTATTATAGATAAAGGCGAGAATACATCCATTGAGGAGGGACGGACGAACTTGTCCGATGATATGGAAAAAAATTGGTATGTTGTTCACACGTACTCCGGTTATGAGAACAAAGTAAAAGCGAATTTGGAAAAACGCGTAGAATCCATGGGAATGCAAGATAAGATTTTCCGGGTCATCGTTCCTGAAGAGGAAGAGACGGAAATCAAGAACGGAAAGAAGAAAACGACGAAAAAGAAAGTGTTCCCGGGATATGTACTGGCTGAATTGGTGATGACTGACGACTCATGGTATGTCGTCCGCAACACCCCTGGTGTAACAGGATTTGTCGGATCCACAGGTTCCGGCTCAAAACCGATACCGCTTCAGCCTGACGAGGTAGACCGGGTGCTCAAGCGCATGGGAATGGAAAAACCTCAAACGGATGTGGACTTCGAGCTTAAAGAAACCGTCAAAGTGAAAGAGGGCCCGTTTGCCGACTTCACAGGCACAATTGAAGAAATTGATGCCGACAAGCAAAAGGTGAAGGTCCATGTAAACATGTTTGGGCGTGAAACCCCTGTTGAACTGGACTTTGCCCAGATCCAAACCATTTAAATAAATTTAAACTTGAAATGAGTTTGGATTAGTGATAAAATTTTTGTGTTTCACGATGTCTCAAACAGCAAGAGACTGATATAAAGAGTGGGAGGACAAAATTAGATTGTCCATTTACCACATCACGGACTTAAGGAGGTGTGTCTCGTGGCTAAAAAAGTAATCAAGCTTGTAAAACTGCAGATCCCGGCTGGTAAAGCAAACCCAGCGCCGCCGGTAGGTCCAGCACTTGGTCAAGCGGGTGTAAACATCATGGGATTCTGTAAGGAATTCAACGCTCGCACAGCGGATCAAGCTGGCATGATCATTCCAGTTGAAATTACGGTATTCGAGGACCGTTCATTTACATTTATTACGAAAACTCCGCCTGCTGCCGTTCTTTTGAAAAAAGCAGCCGGCATCGAGTCAGGTTCTGGTGAACCGAACCGTAATAAAGTTGCGACAGTGAAGCGCGATAAAGTACGCGAAATCGCTGAAACAAAAATGCCTGACCTGAATGCTGCCGACGTTGATGCGGCCATGCGTATGGTCGAAGGTACAGCGCGCAGCATGGGAATCGTTATCGAAGACTAATCCTGTGAATGGGAATGGAAGGTTGCGAGTGTGGGGTTTCCAATTCGCAACCTTTATTCGTGGGAGGTTCAACCGCTAATACCACATAAGGAGGAAATTTTAAAATGGCTAAAAGAGGTAAAAAGTACGTAGAAGCTGCAAAGCTTGTTGATCGTTCACAAGCTTACGCAATTGACGAAGCTGTAGAACTTGTCAAAAAGACTTCTACAGCGAAATTCGATGAAACTGTTGAAGCTGCTTTCCGCCTGGGTGTTGACCCTAAGAAAGCAGACCAGCAAATCCGCGGAGCAGTCGTTCTTCCGCACGGAACTGGTAAAACCCAGCGTGTTCTTGTTTTCGCAAAAGGCGAAAAGGCGAAAGAAGCAGAAGCTGCGGGTGCTGACTATGTAGGTGAAGCTGAGTACATCGATAAGATCAACCAGGGATGGTTCGATTTTGATGTCATCGTTGCGACTCCTGACATGATGGGCCAGGTCGGTAAGCTTGGACGCGTATTGGGTCCAAAAGGCTTGATGCCAAACCCTAAAACCGGCACAGTCACATTCGAAGTCGAAAAAGCAGTGTCCGAAATCAAAGCTGGTAAAGTCGAGTACCGTGTTGATAAAGCCGGTAACATCGCTGTCCCGATTGGCAAAGTTTCATTCGAGGACGACAAACTTGCTGAAAACTTCGGCACAATCCTGGATACACTTTTCAAAGTGAAGCCTTCCGCTGCGAAAGGCACATATATGAAAAATGCCGCAATCGCATCAACTATGGGCCCTGGAATCAAAGTCGACGTTTCCACTTTTGCAGCTGCAAAAAAATAAGTTGACTTTAAAAACCCGGCGTTATATAATTGGTGTCGGTTGTAAAAACTTAATCACTAATACCGTAGACAGCAGGTGCTGACCAGCTTAATTTCCTGCCGAGGTGTTCGATAAATGATGACGTGTCATCTTTGATGAGATCGAATACTTGCGCCTCTGTGTCTGCACACAGAGGCTTTTTTTATGAAACGCCTCACGGTATAAAAGAATTCATAGGAGGTGTCACGATGAGCAGTATCTTAGAACAGAAGAAACAGATTGTAGACGAAATTGCAGACAAGCTGAAAGCGAGCCAATCTACAGTTATTGTTGACTACCGCGGTCTTGACGTTGCAGAAGTCACTGAACTTCGCAAGCAGCTTCGTGAAGCTGGCGTAGACTTCAAAGTTTACAAAAACACAATGACTCGCCGCGCGGTCGAAAAAGCAGAATTGACTGACCTTAACGACGTTCTTACCGGCCCGAACGCAATCGCATTCGGCGGTGAAGATGTTATCGCTCCTGCTAAAATCATCAACAACTTCGCGAAAGATCACGAAGAACTAGAGATTAAAGCAGGCGTACTTGAAGGCAGGGTCGTGTCAGTTGATAAAGTGAAGGAACTTGCGGAGCTCCCATCCCGCGACGGTTTGCTTTCCATGCTGCTTAGCGTTCTTCAAGCGCCAGTGCGCAACTTTGCTCTTGCGACTAAAGCAGTTGCAGAACAAAAAGAAGAAGAACAGGGTGCTTAATCTGAATTCAACCAGAATTCAATCTTACGTTTTACGATAAATGAAAAAAGACATTTAAGGAGGATTTCAAGATGACTAAAGAACAAATGATCGATGCGATCAAAGAAATGACTGTTTTGGAACTTAACGACCTGGTAAAGGCTATTGAAGAAGAATTTGGTGTAACTGCAGCTGCTCCTATGGCTGTTGCCGGCGGTGCTGCTGGCGGTGCTGAAGCTGCTGAGCAAACTGAATTCGACGTTGTACTTGAAGCCGCTGGAAGCTCCAAAATCAAAGTCATCAAAGTGGTCCGCGAAATCACTGGCCTTGGCTTGAAAGAAGCGAAAGAGCTAGTTGACAACGCGCCGAAGCCGCTTAAAGAAGGCATTGCAAAAGAAGAAGCTGAAGAACTTAAAGCTAAGCTTGAAGAAGTAGGCGCTTCTGTAGAAGTTAAGTAATGACCGCTTGGAATAAAGAAAGAAAGCTCGCTTACACGTAAGCGGGCTTTTTTTAACGTAAATTGCTGCTGTGATTGGAAGCGGCGAGACAGGATTTCAGTTTTGGCAGACCGGGAATGAATAGTTGAAGGGCCTGCTGACGGGAGTGGAAAGGGTGAAGGACAAGAAGTTGTCCGGCTGCGGCGTGAATTTGTTTCCTGGCTGGCAAGCGGAGGGCGAACGGCGTGAAATCGTCTCTTTATGGCGCGAAAGTACAGTTGCCGCGTGAAAAACGTACGATACGGCGTGAAACCATCAGGTTTGGGCATGAAACTTGTGGGATTTGGCGCGAAAGAGTAGAGTTACGGCGTGAATTTGTTCCCTCGTACACGCGCCGGGAATATAAGGGCATGAAATCACACCGTTATGGCGTGAAACCATCCACCTCCCGCGCGAAACGGAGTAGTGGATTGCCACGAATCTGCCTTCACCAGGCGAAATCAGACCTACAATCATAAAAATACAATCAAAAACCCACTTAACACACTCAACCTGCTCAAACTATCCATAATCCGCAGAATTCAGCCAGGCATTAACACGGCAAGCGCATCAGTCGCCTTTTTCGCAGAATAACTCGGGAGCTTCCGCGACAGCACGATCAAGCTGGATCTCAGCCAGATGCGTTTTTCCCTGCAGGAGCCCTGGGCCTGCCGTCCCAACCAGCAATTAAGTTTCCACGCATGCATCCGATTAAAAAAACAGTATCACTCCGGGAATATTGGATGATCTCCTGCATAAACTAATAGGGTGCGGCAAAAAACGCGCCCCTCCCAAACAAATGATAGAGAGGTTGGGTCATTTTCATATGACAGAACATTATTATTCGGATCAGCCTTCAGTCGAAAGCGATCCTGTCACCTGGACATTTACACTCCGGGGTCATTCGTTGACGTTCACCTCAGATCAAGGTGTTTTTTCCAAAAAGGAAGTTGATTTTGGAAGCCGTTTATTAATAGAAGCATTTGAACTGCCTGAACTTGAAGGGGATCTTCTCGATATGGGCTGCGGGTACGGCCCGATCGGCATTGCGCTTGCAAAAGATTTTGAGAGCCGCAATGTGGTAATGGCAGATATCAATGAAAGGGCGGTGGCGCTGGCCAGGAAAAATGCCGATGCCAACAATGCCGGCAATACGGAAGTGTTGAAAAGCAACCTGTTTGAGGAAATTAATCGGCAGGACTTTGCGGCAGTCCTGACAAATCCGCCGATTCGTGCAGGAAAGAAAGTCGTCCACCGGATTTTTGAAGAAGCATACAGTCACCTGGCTGAGGAAGGGGAGCTGTGGGTTGTCATCCAGAAAAAACAGGGGGCGCCCTCAGCACTTGAGAAGCTCGGGGAGATGTTTGCTGAAGTGGATACAATAATGAAGAAAAAAGGCTATTATATCATAAAAGCAAAAAAAAGTTGACTTGATTTTTTGGCTATGATAGTATTATAAAATGCCAATGAATGATTTTTTGTACATTTTGTAACAAAAAAAGGTGTGTATAGAAACCGTCCTAATTGGGAAAAATAAAAAATGTTTATTTTTTTAGCGGTTTTCTATATGAAACCCTTTTTCTTTTTTGTCTTGTAAACAGACACAGGGTTACATCTATTACATAATCTTGTGTTATGATTATAACATTTTTTCAAGATTAAAACGCTTGATTTGAGGGGTGAATCAGTTGACAGGTCAACTAGTTCAGTATGGACGCCACCGCCAGCGCAGAAGCTACGCACGAATCAGTGAAGTTTTGGAATTACCTAATCTTATTGAAATCCAAACCTCTTCTTATCAGTGGTTTCTTGATGAGGGTTTGCGGGAAATGTTTCAGGATATTTCCCCGATCGAGGACTTCACTGGCAATTTGGTTCTAGAGTTCATTGATTATAGTCTTGCAGAACCGAAGTATCCAGTAGAAGAAGCCAAAGAGCGCGATGTCACTTATTCCGCGCCGCTTCGTGTGAAGGTGCGGCTCATCAACAAAGAAACCGGAGAAGTGAAGGAACAGGATGTTTTCATGGGGGACTTCCCACTGATGACAGAAACCGGAACCTTCATTATTAATGGAGCAGAGCGGGTCATCGTATCACAGCTTGTCCGTTCTCCGAGTGTCTATTTCAGTGACAAAGTGGATAAAAACGGGAAGAGAGGCTATACAGCCACCGTTATTCCAAACCGTGGAGCATGGCTTGAGTATGAAACTGACGCGAAAGATGTCGTTTATGTCCGCATAGACCGTACTCGTAAATTGCCGATTACGGTGCTTTTACGTGCTCTCGGGTTTGGGTCTGATCAAGAAATCACCGAATTGATCGGTGATAACGAGTACTTAAAGAATACACTCGAAAAAGACAACACCGAAAATACTGAAAAAGCGCTGCTTGAAATCTATGAGCGTCTGCGCCCGGGTGAACCGCCGACAGTAGAAAATGCCAAGAACCTGCTTGAATCCCGCTTCTTTGATCCGAAGCGTTACGATCTTGCATCTGTCGGACGTTACAAAATGAATAAGAAACTCCATATTAAGAACCGGTTGTTCAATCAGCGGGTCGCTGAAACGATTGTCGACCCGGAAACAGGAGAAGTACTGGCTGCAGAAGGCGCACTGCTTGACCGCCGCCTCCTTGATAAGCTGCTTCCGTACTTTGAAAAGAACGTCGGGTTTACTACAGCAACTCCGCATGGAGGAGTGCTTGAGGAGGATATCAGCCTCCAGTCCATCAAGATTTTCGCTCCAAGCGATCAGGATGGAGAACAGGTGATCAATGTCATCAGCAACGGAATCATCGAATCCAATGTGAAGAACATTACACCTGCTGACATCATTGCTTCCATCAGTTATTTCTTCAATTTGCTCCATGGTGTGGGCAACACGGATGATATCGACCATCTTGGAAACCGCCGTCTGCGTTCGGTCGGCGAATTGCTGCAAAACCAGTTCCGCATCGGCCTTTCAAGGATGGAGAGAGTAGTTCGCGAACGGATGTCCATTCAGGACACCAACGCAATTACACCGCAGGCTTTGATCAATATCCGCCCGGTGATTGCATCTATTAAAGAGTTCTTCGGAAGCTCACAGCTGTCCCAGTTCATGGACCAGACGAACCCGCTTGCCGAACTGACGCATAAACGCCGTCTGTCTGCACTCGGGCCTGGCGGTTTGACACGTGAGCGTGCCGGCTTTGAAGTCCGTGACGTACACTACTCCCATTATGGGCGTATGTGTCCGATTGAAACGCCTGAAGGCCCGAACATCGGGTTGATCAACTCCCTATCCAGTTATGCGAAAGTGAACCGGTTCGGTTTTATTGAAACGCCGTACCGTAGAGTTGACCCTGAAACAGGCAAAGTAACGGCAAGAATCGATTACCTGACTGCCGATGAAGAAGACAACTATGTTGTGGCCCAGGCGAATGCAAAGCTTGCCGATGACGGTTCCTTCATCGACGATAATATTATTGCACGTTTCCGCGGTGAAAATACCGTTGTAAAACGCGAGCGCATCGATTACATGGATGTATCGCCAAAGCAGGTTGTATCTGCCGCTACGGCATGTATCCCGTTCCTTGAAAATGATGACTCCAACCGTGCCTTGATGGGGGCGAACATGCAGCGCCAGGCTGTGCCGCTGCTTCAGCCGGAAGCACCGCGGGTCGGCACCGGAATGGAATACGTATCCGGCAAGGACTCCGGCGCAGCTGTCATCTGCAAGCATGATGGAATCGTCGAACAGGTCAGCGCCCATGAGGTCCGCGTCCGCAGAACAGAAGAAGTCGATGGCAGCCTCGTTAAAGGTGACCTTGACCGGTACAAGCTTCTCAAGTTTGAACGTTCCAACCAGGGAACTTGCTATAACCAGCGCCCGATTGTGAAAAACGGGGACAGCGTAGTGAAAGGCGAAATCCTCGCTGACGGACCGTCAATGGATAACGGAGAGCTTGCGCTTGGCCGCAACGTACTCGTCGGATTCATGACATGGGACGGCTACAACTATGAGGATGCCATCATTATGAGTGAGCGCCTTGTTAAAGATGATGTTTACACTTCCGTTCATATTGAAGAGTATGAATCCGAAGCACGCGACACCAAGCTCGGGCCGGAGGAAATCACCCGTGACATCCCGAATGTCGGGGAAGATGCCCTGCGCAACCTGGATGAGCGCGGCATTGTCCGTATCGGGGCAGAAGTGGATGACGGTGACCTTCTAGTCGGAAAGGTTACGCCAAAAGGTGTGACAGAACTGACAGCGGAAGAAAGACTCCTGCACGCCATCTTCGGCGAGAAGGCCCGGGAAGTCAGGGATACATCCCTCCGTGTGCCTCATGGAGGCGGCGGTATCATTCACGATGTGAAAGTGTTCAATCGCGAAGACGGTGATGAACTCCCTCCAGGTGTGAACCAGCTTGTACGGGTTTACATTGTTCAGAAACGAAAAATTTCCGAAGGTGACAAGATGGCCGGACGCCATGGTAACAAAGGTGTCATCTCCCGGATCCTGCCTGAGGAAGACATGCCTTTCCTTCCGGACGGCACACCGATCGATATCATGCTGAACCCGCTTGGCGTACCTTCCCGTATGAACATCGGGCAGGTGCTTGAAATGCATCTCGGCATGGCGGCACGGGCGCTTGGAATCCACGTCGCCACACCTGTTTTCGACGGTGCACGTGAGGAAGATGTCTGGGCAACCCTTGATGAAGCCGGAATGCCGCGTGATGCGAAGACGATCCTTTATGACGGGCGTACAGGCGATCCGTTCGATAACAGGGTTTCCGTCGGCGTCATGTATATGATCAAACTGGCTCACATGGTAGACGACAAACTTCATGCCCGTTCGACAGGCCCTTACTCACTCGTGACGCAGCAGCCGCTCGGCGGTAAAGCCCAGTTCGGCGGACAGCGTTTCGGTGAGATGGAAGTTTGGGCACTCGAAGCATATGGTGCAGCTTACACATTGCAGGAAATTCTTACAGTCAAGTCTGATGACGTTGTCGGCCGTGTGAAAACATACGAAGCGATTGTCAAAGGCGACAATGTTCCGGAACCAGGTGTACCGGAATCGTTCAAAGTCCTTATTAAAGAACTGCAAAGCCTTGGAATGGATGTAAAAATGCTTTCAAGCGATGAGCAGGAAATCGATATCCGTGAACTCGACGAAGACGACAATCAATCAGCTGACAGGTTGAACCTGGACGTAGAAGCAACAAACGAGTAAATCGCTGCGAAAGCCATAAGGGTAAAACCTGAGATCAAAAGGGAGGTAGGCCCCTTGTTGGATGTTAATAACTTTGAATATATGAAAATCGGCCTTGCATCACCTGATAAGATCCGTTCCTGGTCTTACGGAGAAGTGAAAAAACCTGAGACCATCAACTACCGTACGTTAAAGCCTGAAAAAGACGGGCTGTTCTGTGAACGCATTTTCGGTCCGACAAAAGATTGGGAATGCCACTGTGGAAAGTACAAGCGCGTCCGTTATAAGGGTGTCGTTTGTGACCGATGCGGAGTGGAAGTCACAAGAGCCAAAGTACGGCGTGAGCGGATGGGCCATATCGAATTAGCTGCCCCTGTGTCTCATATCTGGTATTTCAAAGGAATTCCAAGCCGCATGGGACTTGTGCTTGATATGTCACCGCGGGCACTCGAAGAAGTCATTTATTTCGCTTCTTATGTCGTGACAGAACCAGCGGATACGCCGCTTGAGAAGAAGCAGCTGCTTTCTGAGAAGGAATACCGTACTTACCGCGATAAGTACGGCAGCTCCTTCCAGGCGGCTATGGGTGCTGAAGCGATCAAGAAATTGCTTCAGGACATCAATCTGGACAAAGATGTCGACACCTTGAAAGAAGAGTTGAAAACGGCACAGGGACAGCGCCGCACACGTGCGATAAAGCGCCTGGAAGTGCTTGAGTCATTCCGTAATTCCGGAAATGACCCATCATGGATGATCCTTGATGTACTGCCGGTCATCCCGCCAGAGCTGCGCCCAATGGTCCAGCTGGACGGCGGCCGTTTCGCCACTTCCGACTTGAATGACCTTTACCGCCGTGTCATCAACCGGAACAACCGCTTGAAGCGTCTGCTTGACCTTGGTGCACCAAGCATCATCGTTCAGAATGAGAAACGTATGCTGCAGGAGGCTGTTGATGCTCTGATCGATAATGGCAGAAGAGGCCGTCCTGTAACAGGACCGGGAAACCGTCCGCTCAAGTCCCTTTCCCATATGCTGAAAGGGAAACAGGGCCGTTTCCGCCAGAATTTGCTCGGTAAGCGTGTTGACTATTCTGGCCGTTCCGTTATCGTTGTCGGGCCGAACCTGAAAATGTATCAATGCGGCCTTCCGAAAGAGATGGCAATTGAATTGTTCAAGCCTTTCGTCATGAAAGAGCTTGTTGAGAAGGGCATTGCCCATAACATCAAAAGCGCAAAGCGGAAAATCGAACGGCTTCAGCCGGAAGTGTGGGATGTCCTTGAAGATGTAATCAAGGAACACCCTGTCCTGCTGAACCGTGCCCCAACCCTTCACCGTCTCGGCATCCAGGCATTTGAGCCGACACTGGTGGAAGGCCGGGCAATCCGCCTGCACCCGCTTGTCTGTACAGCTTACAACGCTGACTTTGACGGTGACCAGATGGCCGTCCACGTACCGCTGTCAGCCGAAGCGCAGGCAGAAGCGCGCCTGCTTATGCTGGCCGCCCAGAATATCCTTAACCCGAAAGACGGCAAACCTGTTGTCACACCATCACAGGATATGGTACTCGGAAACTATTACCTGACGATGGAGCGCGAAGGTGCTGTCGGTGAGGGGAAAGTATTCAGCGACATCAACGAGGCGCTGATCGCATATCAAAACGGATATGTCCATTTGCATACGCGTATTGCGGTTGCTGCCAAATCGCTGAAGAATAAGACATTCACTGAAGAACAAAACGGCATGTTCCTGCTTACAACTGTCGGAAAGCTCATTTTCAACGAGATCCTGCCGGATTCATTCCCTTACATCAATGAGCCGACGCAGCACAACCTTGAAAATGAAACACCGGCTGAGTATTTTGTAAAGCCTGGAACAGACCTGAAAAAAGAGATTCAATCAAGGGAACTCATTGTTCCGTTCAAAAAGAAGATTCTCGGAAACATCATTGCCGAAGTATTCAAGAAGTTTAAGATCACTGAGACTTCCAAAATGCTTGACCGCATGAAAGACCTTGGCTTCAAGTACTCTACAAAAGCCGGTATTACAGTTGGTGTATCCGACATCATCGTCCTTCCTGAGAAACAGGAGATTCTGGCTGAGTCTGAAGAAAAAGTCGAAAACGTCCTTAAGCAGTTCCGCCGCGGTTTGATCACCGAAGAAGAACGCTATGACAGAATCATTTCGATCTGGAGCCAGGCGAAAGACACGATCCAGGGCAAACTGATGGCGACGCTTAATAAAGATAATCCGATCTTTATGATGAGTGACTCCGGCGCCCGTGGTAACGCGTCCAACTTCACCCAGCTTGCCGGTATGCGCGGACTCATGGCGAACCCGGCCGGACGGATCATCGAGTTGCCGATCAGGTCCAGCTTCCGTGAAGGCCTGACCGTTCTGGAATACTTCATTTCCACGCACGGTGCGCGTAAAGGTCTTGCCGATACAGCCCTTAAAACGGCTGACTCCGGCTACCTCACACGCCGTCTTGTCGATGTCGCCCAGGATGTCATCGTCCGCGAAGACGATTGTAATACTGACCGCGGGCTTGAAGTCGCGGCCATCAAAGAAGGAAATGAAATTATCGAACCGCTTTATGACCGGATCGTCGGACGTGTTGCATTCAAGACGGTGCGCCATCCGGAAACGGGAGAAGTCATTGTTGCACCGAACGAGTTGATAACAGAAGATATCTCCCGCATCATTGTAGAAGCAGGTGTCGAGAAACTCATCATCCGTTCAGCATTCACTTGTGATACTGAACATGGCGTCTGCAAAAAATGTTACGGACGGAACCTGGCGACAGGCCAGCGCGTTGAAGTCGGCGAAGCTGTCGGTATCATTGCAGCCCAGTCAATCGGTGAACCTGGCACCCAGCTGACAATGCGTACGTTCCACACAGGCGGCGTTGCCGGAGACGATATCACACAGGGTCTACCGCGTATCCAGGAGCTTTTCGAAGCCCGGAACCCGAAAGGCCAGGCTGTCATCACAGAAATTTACGGTACAGTTACCGCGATAAACGAAGTAAAAGAAAAGCATGAGATCGTCGTACAAAGTGATGTGGAAACACGGACATACACTGCTCCATACGGCGCCCGCGTGAAAGTCCGCGAAGGTCAGGAAGTAACGGCCGGGCAGGAACTTACCGAAGGTTCCATCGACCCGAAAGAACTTCTGAAAATCCGCGGCATCGACGGGGTGCAGGAATACTTGCTGCGTGAAGTGCAGAAAGTGTACCGGATGCAGGGTGTTGAGATCGGCGACAAGCACGTCGAGGTCATGGTCCGCCAGATGCTTCGCAAAATCCGTGTAACCGATGCAGGGGACACAGAGGTTCTTCCGGGATCACTCCTGGAAATCCATCAATTCAAAGATGCCAACAAAAAAGTGCTGCTCGGCGGCGGCAAGCCTGCAACAGGCAAGCCGGTACTGCTCGGTATCACAAAAGCATCTCTTGAAACGGATTCCTTCCTGTCTGCCGCATCGTTCCAGGAAACGACAAGAGTCCTTACCGATGCAGCCATCAAAGGCAAACGCGATGAGCTCCTCGGCTTGAAGGAGAACGTCATCATCGGTAAGCTTGTACCTGCCGGAACAGGAATGAACCGTTACCGCCAGGTGGAAATGGATGCACCTG
Organism: Bacillus marinisedimentorum; assembly: GCF_001644195.2. Lineage (NCBI taxonomy): Bacteria > Bacillati > Bacillota > Bacilli > Caryophanales > Bacillaceae > Bacillus > Bacillus marinisedimentorum. The sequence continues at coordinate 30,607 of NZ_LWBL02000059.1, forward strand.
AATTGGAAGTGCAAGAGGTCGAAGATGAGAGTGAAAATCTCGTTCGATAATCTGCAAACATTTGTTGACAATCCCAAGATCATAGTGATATGATATTCAAGGTGCTTTGATTAAACACCTGTTACTTTGGAGGATATGAGAATGTCTTATGAAAAAGTATCACAGGCATCCGATTTGATTGTAGGCACTAAGCAGACAATCAAAGCCATAAAAAATGGCGAAGCAACTGAAGTCATCATTGCCGAAGATGCTGATCGGCGTGTGACCAATAAAGTGCTTACCGCTGCCGATGACCGTGGCGTACCCGTTTTGAGAGTTGAATCCTCAAAGAAACTGGGGAAAGCCTGCGGAATTGAAGTCGCAGCAGCTACTGTAGCAATAAAGGGATAAATATGTTTTTGCAGGGCGGGTTCGCCCGCCCTCGCAAAAACTTTGTTTTTGCCCTTTAATGAACCACCTGGATATGTGGGCTTAAAAACATAGATAGGAAGGAGGAAAACAGCATGCCTACTATTAACCAATTAATTCGCAAGGGACGCGTTTCCAAGTCAAAGAAATCTGACTCCCCTGCATTGAATAAAGGTTATAACAGCTTTAAAAAGTCTTTGACCAACCAGTCTTCACCACAAAAGCGTGGTGTCTGCACCCGTGTTGGCACAATGACTCCGAAGAAGCCGAACTCAGCGCTCCGTAAATATGCGCGTGTTCGTTTGTCCAACGGCATCGAAGTTACAGCATACATTCCTGGAATCGGCCATAACCTCCAGGAACACAGCGTAGTCTTGATCCGCGGCGGACGTGTTAAGGACTTGCCTGGTGTACGTTACCACATCGTCCGCGGTGCTCTTGACACTGCAGGCGTTGAAGGCCGTATGCAGGGCCGTTCCAAATACGGTACGAAGCGACCTAAAAAATAATGATTCGCTTATAAAATTACACATAGGAAGGAGTGACATCAATGCCTCGTAAAGGACCTGTTGCAAAGAGAGATGTATTGCCTGATCCGATTTACAAGTCTAAGCTTGTATCCCGTTTGATCAACCGTACAATGGTTGATGGAAAGCGCGGTAAATCACAAACAATCATTTACAATGCGTTCAACCTGATCCAGGAACGTACTGGTAACGATCCGATGGAAGTTTTTGAACAGGCGCTGAAAAACATCATGCCAGTTCTTGAAGTACGTGCCCGCCGTGTCGGTGGTGCGAACTATCAGGTGCCGGTTGAAGTGCGTCCGGAACGCCGTACGACACTTGGCCTTCGCTGGCTCGTAAACTACGCTCGCCTCCGTGGTGAAAAAACGATGGAAGAGCGTCTTGCTTACGAAATCATGGATGCTGCCAACAACACAGGCGCAGCCGTTAAGAAACGTGAAGATACACACAAGATGGCGGAAGCGAACAAAGCATTTGCTCACTACCGCTGGTAATACCATAAAGGCCGGAAATCCGTCATGGATGGAAAAAGCCGAGAACACCGCCTGCAAACAGCTGCGGTCCGACCGGCTTTTTCACTGGGCCTTTTTGGCACATTATAAAACCCATGGAAGGAGAAAGATTAATGCCTAGAGAGTTCTCCTTAGAAAAGACTCGTAATATTGGTATCATGGCACACATTGATGCCGGTAAAACGACGGCAACAGAACGTATCCTGTTTTATACAGGCCGTATCCATAAAATCGGCGAAACTCATGAAGGAGCTTCGCAAATGGACTGGATGGAGCAGGAGCAGGAACGTGGTATCACGATCACTTCTGCTGCCACCACTGCACAGTGGAAAGGTTACCGTATCAACATCATCGACACTCCGGGACACGTGGACTTCACAGTTGAAGTGGAACGCTCCCTCCGTGTACTGGATGGTGCTGTGGCTGTACTTGATGCCCAGTCCGGTGTTGAGCCTCAAACAGAGACTGTTTGGCGTCAGGCCACAACGTACGGTGTACCGAGAATCGTTTTCGTAAACAAAATGGACAAAATTGGTGCTGACTTCCTTTATTCTGTAGGGACCATCAAGGACCGCCTGCAGGGAAATGCCCATGCGATCCAGCTTCCGATCGGCGCAGAAGATAACTTCGAAGGAATTATCGATCTGGTCGAAATGAAAGCTTACTTCTATGAAGACGACCTTGGCACACGTACAACAGCCGGTGATATTCCGGATGAGTACAAAGACCAGGCCGAAGAATATCATAACAAGCTTGTAGAGGCAGTTTCCGAACTTGATGAAGAACTGATGATGAAATATCTCGAAGGTGAAGAGATTACAACGGATGAGCTGAAGCAGGCTATCCGTACAGCGACTCTTAACATCGAGTTCTATCCGGTTCTTTGCGGTTCAGCGTTTAAGAACAAAGGTGTCCAGCTTCTGTTGGACTCGGTTCTTGATTATCTTCCTGGACCAACTGACGTTGCAGCAATCAAAGGCTTCCGCCCTGGCACAGAAGAAGAAGTGACACGCAAAGCAGACGATAACGGACCGTTCTCGGCGCTTGCATTCAAAGTCATGACTGACCCATATGTCGGGAAGCTTACATTCTTCCGCGTGTACTCCGGGACACTTGATTCCGGTTCATATGTAAGGAACTCTACGAAAGACAAGCGTGAGCGTGTCGGCCGTATCCTGCAGATGCACGCGAACCACCGTGAAGAGATCTCCACTGTTTATTCCGGTGACATTGCCGGAGCAGTCGGACTGAAGGATACTTCAACAGGTGACACTCTATGTGATGAAAAGGATCTCGTCATCCTTGAATCCATGGAATTCCCTGAGCCGGTTATCTCTGTTGCAATCGAGCCTAAGACTAAATCTGACCAGGATAAAATGGCAGTGGCGCTTGGCAAGCTTGCTGAAGAGGATCCGACTTTCAGAACTGAAACAAACGTTGAAACTGGCCAGACGATCATTTCCGGTATGGGTGAGCTTCACCTCGACATTATCGTGGACCGTATGAGACGTGAATTCAAAGTGGAAGCGAATGTGGGTGCACCACAGGTTGCTTACCGCGAAACATTCCGCAAGTCTGCTGATGTTGAAGGTAAGTTTGTACGCCAATCCGGCGGACGCGGACAATATGGCCACGTTTGGGTCAAGTTTGAGCCGAATGAAGAAGGCTCAGGCTTTGAGTTCCAGAATAAAATCGTCGGCGGTGTCGTTCCTCGTGAATACATCGGCCCGGTTGAACAGGGACTTAAAGAGTCATTGGAAACAGGCCCGCTTGCAGGCTATCCGATGGTCGACATCAAAGCGACATTGTTCGATGGTTCTTACCATGATGTTGACTCCAACGAAATGGCCTTTAAAGTAGCCGCATCCCTTGCGTTGAAAAATGCAAAGACAAAATGTGGTCCAGTACTTCTTGAGCCGGTGATGAAAGTCGAAGTTGTCGTACCGGAAGAGTACATGGGAGACATCATGGGTGACGTCACTTCCCGCCGTGGACGCGTGGAAGGCATGGAAGCCCGCGGTAACGCACAGGTTGTAAAAGCGATGGTTCCACTTTCCGAGATGTTTGGATATGCAACAGCATTGCGTTCCAACACACAGGGCCGCGGAACGTATACAATGCACTTCGACCACTATGAAGAGGTGCCGAAGTCAATCTCTGAAGAGATCATCAAAAAAAATAGCGGCCAATAATTGATTTCCAACATTTGTTCCGTTATAACTGTATTGTAAGCTTGGAGAGCAGAGGGGGCTGGACCGGCTCCCCTGAATTCCGGCTGGCAACAATAGATTTCAATCTTACTTATATTAAGGTATCTAAAGGAGGAAATTACTAATGGGTAAAGAGAAGTTTGATCGTTCCAAAGCGCACGTCAACATTGGTACAATTGGACACGTTGACCATGGTAAAACTACACTGACTGCAGCAATCACAACTGTACTTCATAAGAAATCAGGTAAAGGTTCTGCAATGGCATATGACCAAATTGATGGTGCTCCAGAAGAGCGTGAGCGCGGTATCACAATCGCTACTGCACACGTAGAGTACGAAACTGATAACCGTCACTATGCACACGTTGACTGCCCTGGACACGCTGACTATGTTAAAAACATGATCACTGGTGCAGCGCAAATGGACGGTGCGATCCTTGTAGTATCAGCAGCTGACGGCCCTATGCCGCAAACTCGCGAGCATATCCTTCTTTCCCGTCAGGTTGGTGTACCATTTATCGTTGTGTTCTTGAACAAAACTGATATGGTAGACGACGAAGAACTTCTTGAGCTAGTAGAAATGGAAGTTCGCGATCTTCTTACTGAGTATGACTTCCCTGGTGATGATGTACCAGTAATCAAAGGTTCTGCACTTAAAGCTCTTGAAGGCGATGCTGACTATGAAGCAAAAATCTTCGAACTTATGGATGCGGTTGACGAGTATATCCCAACTCCAGAGCGCGACACGGACAAAGACTTCATGATGCCTGTTGAGGACGTATTCTCCATCACTGGCCGTGGTACAGTTGCAACTGGCCGTGTTGAGCGTGGTAAATTGAATGTTGGTGACGAAATTGAAATCGTAGGTCTTATGGAAGCTCCTAAGAAGACAACTGTCACTGGTGTTGAAATGTTCCGTAAGCTTCTTGACTATGCTGAAGCTGGTGACAACATCGGCGCCCTTCTTCGCGGTGTTTCCCGTGAAGATATCCAGCGTGGCCAGGTACTTGCAAAGCCAGGTACAATCACACCACACACAAAGTTCAAAGCTGAAGTATATGTCCTTTCAAAAGAAGAAGGCGGACGTCACACTCCATTCTTCTCTAACTATCGCCCGCAGTTCTACTTCCGTACAACTGACGTAACTGGCACAATCGCGCTTCCAGAAGGCGTAGAAATGGTTATGCCTGGCGATAACGTTGAAATGACTGTAGAACTTATCTCTCCGATTGCGATCGAAGACGGTACTAAGTTCTCTATCCGTGAAGGCGGCCGTACTGTAGGCGCTGGCGTTGTTGCTTCAATCATCGAGTAATAGCGGCACGGTTGAATCTTGATAAAGGGGCAGGCAATCATTTGATTGCCTGCCTTTTTTATTGTTAAGGAATTATAAATGTAAAACGTTGTGGATAAAAAGCCAGAAGGGAATCGTCCAGCTCCAGGCGCAAGAGGGGTACGCATAAGCTGGCGGCTTGCGCAATTGTACTGTTCAGGCAGGGAATCGGCGGGAATCCAGGGGGAAAAGCAGACTGAAGTGAGGGAACAGGACCGCGCTGCCTGTCAGGGAATCAGCGGAAAGGGAGCAGATCTCTTTTGCAGTCTGTGTTGGAAGCCAAAAAGTATTCTATATGGGTGTAATAGTAACAAGTAAATGTAGCGCAGCTTGTTTGGTGAACTGGCGGCAAGGAACGTAACTGGTGAGTAAAGGATAAAAATTGACGACGAAAACAATGAAACTTGTGAGTAACGCCCCATAACCGGACAGTAAAATGATATAAATTATTAGATAATAAATGAAAAAGCTCATTTTACCGAAGTAAGGAAAGTCGAAAGCAGCTTTTTAGGCCGAATTCAGTCGAAATCATTCCAAACAGCAAGCTTTGCGAGCGGATAATTTTAATCTGAATGCAGCCAGGCGCTGATTTCACGCCGTAACTGCCCGGTTTTGCGCCAAACCATTGACTATTCGCGCAGAGGCAATCAGTTTACAAGCGAAACTACGATAATTTCAAGCCAAAGCATTCATTACGCACCATATAAACCCGCTTTCACGCCAAAACTGGCGGACATACATCCGAGGGCTTACCCCGCCCAAGCCAGCACGGCATACACAAAACACGAAGCACCCGCTTTTCCCCTTAGAACATCCCACCTAACAGCTGCAGGCATACAAAAGCCAGCGCCCACTTAAGCATTCCCCGTACTAAAAAGTGCAATTTTAAAAGAACTAGGTAATGCCAGATTACGATCCGTTCCCTGGTTATGCCTTGTCATCAACACCAACACATGGCAGGCATAAAACCATACCCCTTCTATATCACAACTCAAATTCAAGCTGCATCAAACTCTACACATACTTATATAGAAGAAACTCGAAAATCAGGTACATCCACTCCCTCAAATAGGCAAGAAACGAGAAGCTGCGCAGCATTCCATTCACTATTACCTGCCGTAATCCGGCATATGATAATTATTTCTTTTTCCATATCACTTTCCATAAAAAGAATTTCTCGCAACCTTGCATTTTGCCCTGACAGCCCTTATAATAGTGAAAGTGTGCAGCAAAGCCATAAAAGTTTTTGTTGCATTTCCGGCCAATATTTTATATAATTGACAATGTTGGTCATTGACAGCGATGAAGTGAAAGGTTGCTGACACACCCGGCCCCTTTGCCATGGCTGGTGTTCAGGTAAATTTTCACGGAGAATGTCTATTTTAAAAATGGGCGATAAAGGAGGGAAAATAATGGCAAAAGAAAAGATTCGCATCCGCTTAAAAGCGTACGACCATCGTATTCTTGATCAGTCTGCAGAAAAAATCGTTGAGACAGCAAAGCGTTCCGGTGCAAAGGTATCCGGTCCGATCCCGCTTCCAACTGAGAAGACTGTATACACGATCCTTCGTGCGGTTCACAAGTACAAGGATTCACGTGAGCAGTTTGAAATGCGTACACATAAGCGTCTGATTGACATCGTCAATCCGACTCCGCAGACTGTTGATTCATTAATGCGTCTTGATCTACCATCTGGTGTAGACATTGAAATCAAACTTTAATTATAAATAAAAATTGTATTATACAGGAGGTGTAACGGATGACCAAAGGAATCTTAGGTAAGAAGATCGGTATGACGCAAGTGTTTACAGAAAACGGCGAACTCGTCCCGGTAACGGTTATCGAAGCCCAGCCGAACGTTGTGCTTCAAGCAAAAACTGAAGAGGCAGACGGTTATTCCGCCGTACAGCTTGGCTTCGCTGATAAAAAGAACGCCAACAAGCCTGAAAAGGGACATGCTGAAAAAGCAAACACTGCGCCTAAGCGCTTCATTAAGGAAATCCGTAATGCAGAAGGATTAGAAACAGGCCAGGAAGTAAAGGTTGATATCTTTGCAGCTGGAGACATGATCGATGTAACAGGAACAGGGAAAGGTAAAGGCTTCTCAGGCTCCATCAAGAGGCACAACCAATCCCGCGGACCTATGAGCCACGGTTCCCGCTACCATCGCCGTCCAGGTTCTATGGGCGCTGTCGATCCGATGCATGTTTTTAAAGGTAAAGCATTGCCAGGCCGTATGGGTGGAGAGACAGTAACCATCCAAAACCTTGAAATCGTAAAAGTAGATGCAGAACGTAATCTTCTTCTCGTAAAAGGCAACGTGCCTGGAGCGAAAAAAAGTTTTGTTAAAGTCACCAGCGCGGTGAAAGCAGACTAATATCCGTCAAGAAAGGAGGAATACCAATGCCTAAAGTAGCATTGTTTAACCAGAGCGGCTCTCAAGTCGGCGATATCGAGCTTTCCGATGCCGTATTTGGTATTGAGCCTAACCAGCATGTGTTGACTGAAGCAGTCCTTATGCAGCAAGCATCTCTGCGCCAGGGAACACACGCTGTCAAAAACCGTTCAGAAGTACGCGGCGGCGGACGCAAGCCGTGGCGCCAAAAAGGAACAGGCCGTGCACGCCAGGGTTCCATTCGTTCACCACAATGGGTAGGCGGCGGAGTTGTTTTCGGACCGACGCCAAGAAGCTACAGCTTCAAAATGCCTAAAAAAGTACGCCGTTTGGCAATCAAATCAGCACTATCCACTAAAGTTATCGACAACGAAGTTGTTGTAATGGATAGCCTGTCATTTGAAAAACCAAAAACAAAAGAACTCGTAGCAGTTCTTAAAAACCTTTCTGTAGACCGCAAGGCACTGATCGTCACTGCCGATATCGATGAAGCAGTTGAACTTTCAGCACGCAACATCCCTGGAGTAACCGTTGTTCCTTCAAATGGTGTGAGTGTCCTTGATGTCTTGAACCATGATAAGCTCATCATGACGAAAGACGCGGTTGCAAAAGTAGAGGAGGTGCTTGGATAATGAAAGACGCTCGTGATATCATTAAGCGCCCCGTAATTACAGAACGTTCTACTGAACTTATGGTTGATAAGAAGTACACGTTCGAAGTTGACCCTAAAGCAAACAAAACTGAAATCAAAGATGCGCTAGAAACGATCTTTGGTGTAAAAGTTGAGAAAATCAACGTTCAGAATTATAAAGGTAAATTCAAGCGTATGGGCCGTTACGGCGGATATACTGCTAAGCGCAAGAAAGCTGTTGTAAAGCTTACTGAAGACAGCAAAGAACTCGAATTCTTCGAGGGAGTTTAATTCATTTTACTGTGAAGGAGGGAAACTAAATGGCGATTAAAAAGTATAAACCAACATCAAACGGCCGCCGTGGCATGACTACACTAGACTATGCAGACATCACTACGGACCAGCCGGAAAAATCCTTGCTTGCACCGCTTCATAAAAAAGGCGGCCGCAACAACCAGGGTAAATTGACTACACGCCATCAAGGCGGCGGTCATAAGCGGAAGTACCGTGTAATTGACTTTAAGCGTGACAAAGATGGCATTCCAGGACGCGTTGCTACAATCGAATACGATCCTAACCGTTCTGCGAACATCGCGCTTGTAAACTATGCGGATGGTGAGAAACGTTACATTCTCGCACCGAAAACTCTTCAAGTGGGCATGGAAATCATGTCTGGTGCAGATGCGGATATCAAAGTCGCCAACGCTCTGCCGCTGCAAAATATCCCAGTCGGTACTGTCATCCACAATATCGAACTTAAACCGGGACGCGGAGGCCAGCTTGCACGTTCTGCAGGCGCTGAAGCACAGGTTCTTGGTAAAGAAGATAAATATGTACTCGTTCGTTTGACTTCCGGCGAAGTCCGCTTGATTCTTGGCACATGCCGTGCTACGATCGGTCAAGTGGGTAACGTTGAGCATGAACTTGTAAATGTCGGTAAAGCTGGACGCTCCCGCTGGTTAGGCAAGCGCCCAACTGTCCGCGGTTCTGTCATGAACCCTAACGATCACCCTCACGGTGGTGGTGAAGGACGTGCGCCAATCGGACGCAAATCACCAATGTCCCCTTGGGGCAAGCCGACACTTGGCTACAAGACACGCAAACGCAACAAGCCATCTGATAAATATATTGTACGCCGTCGTAAAAAATAACGGGGTTGTCCTACGGTTCGCAAGAACCGTAGTGCAATCACGAAGGGAGGTTTCCACATGGGCCGCAGCTTAAAAAAAGGACCTTTTGTTGATGATCATCTGATGAAAAAAGTTGAGAATCTGAATGAGTCCAACAAAAAAGAAGTCATCAAAACATGGTCTCGCCGTTCTACAATTTTTCCGGAGTTTATCGGACATACAATTGCCGTTTATGATGGACGCAAACATGTGCCTGTTTTCGTAACAGAAGATATGGTCGGACACAAACTGGGTGAGTTTGCTCCAACCCGCACATACAAAGGTCATGCCAATGATGACAAGAAAACTAGACGTTAATGAGAGGAGGCATTCCGATGCAAGCTAAGGCTGTTGCTAAAACAATCCGCATTGCTCCTCGTAAAGTCCGCCTGGTTGCTGACCTGATTCGAGGCAAGCAAGTCGGCGAAGCGGTCGCAATTCTTCGCCACACTCCAAAAGCAGCTTCCCCGGTTGTAGAGAAAGTGTTGAAGTCTGCTATTGCTAATGCGGAGCATAACTATGAATTGAATCCTGATAACCTCGTTATCACGGAAGCTTATGTAAACGAAGGACCAACGCTGAAGCGTTTCCGTCCACGTGCAATGGGACGCGCAAGCCAGATCAACAAACGCACGAGCCACATCACTGTTGTGGTATCAGAAAAGAAGGAGGGATAATCAGTGGGTCAAAAAGTTAATCCGGTCGGTCTGCGTATCGGTGTCATCCGTGACTGGGAGTCAAAATGGTATGCAGGTAAAGACTATGCTGATTTGCTGCATGAAGACATTAAAATTCGTGAATACATTGAAAAACGTTTGAAAGACGCTTCTGTATCCAGCGTTGAAATTGAACGTGCTGCCAACCGTGTAAACATTACCATCAATACGGCTAAACCTGGTATGGTAATCGGTAAAGGCGGGTCTGAAGTTGAATCTCTTCGCAAATCTTTGAACGCATTAACAGGCAAGAGAGTACACATCAACATCGTCGAAGTGAAGAAAGTTGACCTTGATGCTGCTCTTGTAGCTGATAACATTGCCCGTCAATTGGAAAACCGTGTTTCTTTCCGCCGTGTGCAGAAGCAGGCTATCCAGCGCGCAATGCGTGCAGGCGCTAAAGGAATCCGCACAATGGTTTCCGGACGTCTTGGCGGAGCGGACATCGCTCGTGCTGAACATTATAGTGAAGGAACTGTACCGCTTCATACTTTACGTGCAGATATCGATTATGGAACTGCAGAAGCAGATACAACGTACGGTAAGCTCGGCGTAAAAGTATGGATCTATCGTGGTGAAGTTCTTCCTACTAAAAAGCAAGACGGGGAAGGAGGAAAATAATCATGTTGATGCCTAAACGTGTAAAGTACCGCAGAGAACATCGTGGAAAAATGCGCGGTAAAGCAAAAGGCGGAACTGAAGTATCTTTCGGTGAATACGGCCTCCAAGCTGTTGAAGCGGCGTGGATCACAAACCGCCAGATCGAAGCTGCCCGTATCGCGATGACTCGTTATATGAAACGTGGCGGTAAAGTATGGATTAAAATCTTTCCGCATAAGCCATATACTGCAAAACCTCTTGAAGTCCGCATGGGTTCCGGTAAAGGTGCTCCTGAGGGCTGGGTAGCTGTAGTGAAGCCAGGTAAAATCATGTTCGAAATTGCGGGTGTATCTGAAGAAGTTGCCCGTGAAGCATTGCGTCTCGCTTCCCACAAGCTGCCAATTAAGACGAAGATCGTAAAACGCGAAGAAATTGGTGGTGAATCAAATGAAAGCTAATGAAATTCGTGAACTGACCACTGCCGAAATTGAACAAAAAGTTAAATCCCTTAAAGAAGAGCTCTTTAATCTTCGCTTCCAACTGGCTACGGGCCAATTGGAAAACACCGCTCGCATCCGTGAAGTACGCAAGGCGATTGCGCGCATGAAAACTGTTGTCCGTGAAAGGGAACTCGGTGTCAGCCGCTAAAAACCCTTAATGTGAGAGGAGGTTTGCAGAATGGAACGCAACCAACGTAAAGTCTACACTGGGCGTGTAGTGTCCGACAAAATGGACAAAACCATTACGGTTCTCGTAGAAACGTACAAAAAAGACTCTTTATACGGCAAGCGTGTAAAGTACTCTAAAAAGTTCAAAGCACATGATGAAAACAATACTGCGAAAATGGGCGATATCGTAAGAATCATGGAAACTCGTCCTACTTCCGCAACAAAACGTTTCCGTCTTGTGGACGTTGTAGAAGAATCAGTAATCATATAATGATGGTTCGGATAAAAAAACTATTCCGAGGGGAGGTTTTGTTGTATGATTCAACAAGAAACCCGTTTAAAAGTTGCAGATAACTCTGGTGCGCGCGAATTGCTCACAATCAAAGTATTGGGTGGGTCCGGACGCAAGACAGCCAATATCGGTGATGTAATTGTTGCTACGGTAAAACAAGCAACACCAGGAGGCGTTGTCAAAAAGGGTGAAGTTGTTCGTGCCGTAATCGTACGTTCGAAGACTGGCGCTCGCCGCCCAGACGGTTCTTACATCCGCTTCGATGAGAACGCAGCAGTTGTTATCCGGGAAGATAAGAGTCCAAGAGGAACTCGTATCTTCGGACCGGTTGCTCGCGAATTGCGGGAGAATGATTTCATGAAAATCGTTTCTCTAGCTCCAGAAGTACTATAATAGATGAAATTACAGGCCTTGTAAGGAGGTGCGCGTACGATGCATGTTAAAAAGGGCGATAAAGTGAAAGTGATCTCTGGTAAAGATAAGGGCAAAGAAGGCATCATCCTTGAAGCTTACCCGAAGAAAGACCGTGTCCTTGTTGAAGGCGTTAATTTGGTTAAAAAACACTCCAAGCCATCTCAAATGAATCCGCAGGGCGGCATCAATGAACTGGAAGCACCGATTCATGTTTCCAACGTCATGATGCTCGATCCAAAGAGCGGTGAACCGACTCGTGTCGGCTATAAAGTGGAGAACGGCGAGAAAGTCCGTGTGGCAAAGAAATCTGGAGAGGTTTTAGATAAATAGTTCAGCAGTGAAAGGAGGTCCGCTCAATGAACCGTTTGAAAGAAAGATACCAGAACGAAATCGTTCCAAGCATGGTTGATAAGTTCAACTACTCTTCTGTAATGGAAGTACCGAAAATAGAAAAGATCGTAATTAACATGGGTGTAGGTGACGCTGTGCAAAATGCGAAAGCACTTGACACTGCAGTTGAAGAGCTTTCCCAGATTGCAGGGCAAAAGCCTGTTGTCACAAAAGCGAAGAAATCTATCGCCGGATTCCGTCTTCGTGAAGGAATGCCAATCGGTGCAAAAGTTACTTTGCGCGGTGAACGCATGTATGATTTCTTGGATAAGCTGATCAGTGTATCACTTCCGCGTGTCCGTGACTTCCGCGGTGTATCCAAGAAAGCATTCGACGGCCGTGGAAACTACACGCTCGGCGTCAAAGAACAGCTGATCTTCCCGGAAATTGATTACGATCAAGTAAACAAAGTTCGCGGTATGGACATTGTTATCGTAACAACGGCTAACACTGACGAAGAAGCACAAGAGCTGCTTTCTCAAGTCGGCATGCCATTTCAAAAGTAATCAACATTAAGAGGAGGGAAAAGCGTGGCTAAGAAATCAATGATCGCAAAGCACAAGCGCGAGCAAAAGTACAAAGTACGCGAATACACTCGCTGTGAACGCTGCGGCCGCCCGCATTCAGTAATCCGTAAATTCAAGCTTTGCCGTATTTGTTTCCGTGAACTTGCATACAAGGGTCAAATCCCTGGTGTTAAAAAAGCTAGCTGGTAAACCCGATTTAGGGAAGGAGGTAATCTATTTATGGTTATGACAGATCCAATCGCAGATATGCTGACTCGTATCCGTAATGCGAACTCAGTGCGTCACGATCAGCTGGAGATCCCGGCTTCTAAAATGAAAAGAGAAATCGCGGAGATCCTTAAGCGCGAAGGTTTCGTACGTGACGTAGAATTTATCGAAGATAACAAGCAGGGAATCATCCGTATTTTCCTTAAATACGGCCCGAACGACGAGCGCATCATCACTGGTTTGAAAAAAATCAGTAAGCCTGGCCTCCGCGTATATGCGAAAGCGACAGAGGTGCCTCGCGTGCTTAACGGCCTTGGAATCGCAGTGGTATCAACTTCTAAAGGCGTATTGACTGACAAAGAAGCCCGCCAACAAAAAGCCGGCGGCGAAGTATTGGCATACATCTGGTAATAAAGTAAAGAGTGAATGGAGGTGTAAGATATGTCCCGTGTCGGTAATAAAATCCTTCAGATTCCTGAAGGTGTAACAATTACAAACGACAATAACACTGTAACAGTCAAAGGACCGAAGGGAGAATTGACTCGTTCATTCCACCCTGATATGGTAATCAAACAAGAAGATGGTACGCTTACTGTTGAGCGTCCAACTGAACATAAAGAGCACCGTGCACTTCACGGTACTACCCGCAGCCTCCTTGGCAACATGGTAGAGGGCGTAACGAACGGCTATGAGCGTGCCCTTGAACTGATCGGTGTCGGTTACCGTGCTGCCAAGCAGGGAAAGAACCTTGTGTTAAGCGTCGGCTACTCACATCCGGTTGAAATGACGCCTGAAGAAGGCATCGAGATCGAAGTGCCAACCAACACAAAAATCATCATTAAAGGCATCGACAAAGAGCGCGTAGGCGCCCTTGCTGCCAACATCCGCGCTGTTCGCCCGCCAGAGCCGTACAAAGGCAAAGGTATCCGTTATGAAGGTGAATATGTACGTCGTAAAGAAGGTAAAACAGCGAAGTAATCCGGTTAGGTAGAAGAAAGGAGTGACACAAGTGATCACTAAGCCTGATAAAAACGCTACTCGTAAAAAGCGCCACGCGCGTGTTCGTGCGAAACTGACAGGAACTCCTGAACGCCCGCGTTTGAATGTATATCGTTCCAACAACCACATTTATGCTCAGATCATTGATGATGTGAACGCGAAAACAATCGCAAGCGCATCTACAGTTGATAACGAGCTTACCTTAGATGCTACAGGCAATGTCGAAGCTGCTCAAAAGGTTGGCGAACTTATCGCCAAGCGTGCAGTAGACAACGGTGTAAGCCAGGTAGTATTCGACCGCGGTGGATATCTGTATCACGGACGTGTGAAAGCATTGGCAGAAGCCGCACGTGAAGGCGGACTTGAATTTTAAAAAGAAGGAGGGATATTGATGCGTCGCATTGATTCAAGCAAGTTAGATCTTGAAGAACGCGTAGTTACAATTAACCGTGTAGCTAAAGTTGTAAAAGGCGGACGTCGTTTCCGTTTTGCTGCACTGGTGGTAGTAGGAGACAAGAACGGCAACGTAGGTTTCGGAACAGGTAAAGCACAGGAAGTGCCTGAAGCCATCCGTAAAGCGATTGAGGATGCCAAGAAAAACTTGATCAGCGTACCGATGGTTGGAACTACAATTCCACATGAAATCACTGGTGGTTTCGGTGCAGGAAGCGTACTTCTTAAGCCGGCATCAGAAGGTACTGGAGTTATTGCAGGCGGACCAGTCCGTGCGGTATTGGAATTGGCCGGTATCGGCGACATTCTGTCCAAGTCATTGGGCTCCAATACACCGATCAACATGATCCGTGCTACAATGAACGGTTTACAAAATCTTAAGCGTGCAGAAGAAGTTGCAAAACTTCGCGGTAAATCTGTAGAAGAATTGTTAGGATAAGGAGGGAAATTAGATGGCAAACAAACTTGAAATTACCCTCAAACGCAGTGTAATTGGTCGTCCGCAGGACCAGCGTGTTACCGTTAAAACACTTGGTCTGCGCAAAGTCAATCAGACAGTCGTTCAAGAAGATAATCCTGCAATTCGCGGCATGATCAACAAAGTCGCTCACCTTGTTACGGTTAAGGAAGCATAAATAGAAATTAATAACGAGGAGGTGCACCAATGAAACTTCATGAGTTAAAGCCAGCAAAAGGCTCCCGTAAAGAACGCAACCGGGTAGGGCGCGGAATGGGTTCCGGCAACGGCAAAACATCAGGAAAAGGCCATAAGGGTCAAAACGCCCGTTCAGGCGGCGGAGTAAGACCTGGCTTTGAAGGCGGCCAGATGCCATTGTTCCAGCGTCTTCCGAAGCGCGGGTTCACGAACATCAACCGTAAGGAATACGCAATTGTAAACCTTGAAACGTTGAATCGTTTTGAAGAGGGTACTGAAGTAACTCCTGAGCTGCTGCTTGAAACTGGTGTCATCAGCAAGCTGCAGTCCGGCGTGAAGATACTTGGCAGCGGCAAGCTTGAGAAGAAGCTTACTGTTAAGGCTCACAAGTTCTCAGCGTCTGCTAAAGAAGCTGTCGAAGCTGCCGGCGGTACTACAGAGGTGATCTAATGTTTCAAACACTCTCCAATTTTATGCGCGTGGGTGATATTAGAAATAAGATAATATTCACCCTTTTAATGCTGATTGTTTTCCGTGTTGGGAGTTTCATTCCGGTACCGGGTGTTAACCCGGAAGTCCTGCAGATCCAGGATGACAGTGTTTTTGGTCTTCTGAATACATTCGGGGGCGGTGCGTTAAGCAACTTCTCCATTTTCGCAATGGGGATTATGCCTTACATCACAGCATCCATTATCGTGCAGCTTCTGCAAATGGATGTTGTTCCCAAGTTTACAGAATGGTCAAAGCAGGGTGAAGTCGGACGGCGTAAACTGGCACAGTTCACGCGCTACTTCACTATCGCTCTTGGTTTCATCCAGGCGATCGGAATGTCAATCGGTTTTAACAACCTTGCTGGCGGTCAGTTGATCACCAACACAGGGTTCCAGGCTTATCTGTTGATTGCACTGGTGCTTACAGCAGGAACAGCATTCCTGATGTGGCTTGGCGAGCAGATCACCGCTAAAGGTGTAGGGAACGGTATTTCCATTCTCATCTTTGCGGGTATCGTTGCAGCTATCCCAAATGGAGTCAACCAAATATATGCGCAGCAAATTGAAGGTGCTGGGGAAGCACTTTTCATCAGAATCGTCACTGTTGCCCTTCTGCTTCTGGCAGTACTGGCTATCGTGGTTGGCGTTATCTTCTTCCAGCAAGCATTGCGTAAGATTCCGGTTCAATATGCCAAGCGGGTTGTCGGCCGCAACACAACTGGCGGGCAGTCAACGCATTTGCCGTTGAAAGTGAATGCCGCGGGCGTTATCCCGGTAATCTTTGCAATCTCGTTCATTATCACACCGCCGACGATCGCAAGCTTCTTCGGAAGCAATGACGTTACGCTGTGGATTCAAAACGCATTTGATTACACACAGCCGGTGGGAATGATCGTCTATGTTGCCTTAATTATTGCTTTCACTTACTTCTATACGTTCGTGCAAGTCAACCCGGAGCAAATGGCTGAAAACCTGAAAAAACAGGGCGGCTATATTCCTGGTATCCGTCCAGGCAAGAACACACAGACGTATGTCACAAGGATTTTGTACCGCCTTACATTCGTAGGTTCCATCTTCCTGGCGTCCGTTTCTGTTCTTCCAATCTTGTTCATCAAGTTTGCAGAGTTGCCGCAGTCCGTACAAATTGGCGGAACAAGTTTGCTGATTGTTGTCGGTGTTGCACTGGAAACAATGAAGCAGCTTGAAAGCCAGCTCGTTAAACGCCATTATAAAGGTTTTATCAAGTAAGAGGAGGTTGGGAAGGATACTCTTCCCTTCACCTCAAATGGGATCGAGGGGGGTATAATCATGAACTTAGTGTTAATGGGTCTTCCCGGGGCCGGAAAAGGTACCCAGGCTGAACGCATCGTTGAAAAATACGGCGTCCCTCATATCTCGACTGGAGATATGTTCCGTGCAGCTATTAAAGAAGGAACTCCACTGGGTCTGGAAGCAAAATCCTTTATGGATAAAGGCGAACTCGTACCTGATGAAGTAACTGTTGGTATTGTTCGCGACCGTTTAGGAAAAGATGATTGCCGTAAGGGCTTTTTGTTGGATGGTTTTCCGCGCACGACAGCTCAGGCTGAAGCGCTGGAAAAACTGCTCAGTGAGCTGGAACGCCCGATAGATCACGTTATTTATATAGATGTTGATAAAGATATTTTAATGGAACGTCTAACTGGACGACGGATCTGCAAGAATTGTGGAGCAACTTATCACGTTGTGTTTAATCCACCGGCAGCAGAGGGGAAATGTGATAAGTGCGGTGGCGAGCTGTATCAACGTGAAGATGATAACGAAAAAACAGTGGCCAACCGTCTGGAAGTCAATTTGAAGCAAACGCAGCCTTTGATTGACTTTTATGAAGGAAAAGGTTATTTGGAAAAAGTGAACGGAGATCAGGATATCGATAAAGTCTTTGAAGATGTTGATTCCATTATTGGGGGAATCACTAAATGATCATTAGTAAAACCCCGCGTGAGATTGAGATAATGCGTGAGGCCGGACGAATCGTCGCTTTGACACACCAGGAGCTCAAGAAGCATATTAAACCCGGCGTCACGACAAAAGAGCTGGATGCCATTGCGGAGAAGATAATTCGCGAAAACGATGCAATTCCGTCATTTAAAGGGTATAATGGTTTTCCGGGAAGTGTTTGTGCATCTGTCAACGAAGAATTGGTTCACGGCATTCCAGGTGACCGCATACTGAAGGAAGGCGATATCATCAGCATTGATATCGGTGCAAAGTATAATGGTTATCATGGTGATTCCGCCTGGACCTACGGAGTTGGAGAGATAAGCGAGGAAAACCAGCGTCTTCTCGATGTAACGGAAGAAGCTTTATATAAAGGGCTGGCGGAAGCCAAACCGAAAGAACGGTTATCCAACATCTCACATGCGATCCAGACCTATGTTGAAGAAAATGGGTTTTCCATTGTCAAAGAATATGTAGGGCACGGAGTGGGTCAGGACCTTCATGAGGATCCCCAAATCCCCCATTATGGTCCGCCGAATAAAGGACCGCGCTTGAAACCAGGAATGGTGCTGGCGATAGAACCAATGGTGAATGCCGGAGAGCGTTATGTGCGTACTCTGGCAGATAACTGGACTGTTGTAACAGAAGATGGTAAAATGTGTGCGCACTTCGAACACACGATTGCCATAACAGAAATCGGGTATGAAATACTAACAAAAGCCTAAGTGAAGGTGATAATGGGTGAGTGAAACCGAGACGATGCCGCGGTTAGGGCAGTTTGTCCGTATCCTTCAAGGAAGGGATAACGGACAGTACAGTGTCATCATCGGTATTGAAGACGAACGGATCGTTTTGCTGGCAGACGGAGACAAACGAAAATATGACCGTCCCAAGAAGAAAAACGTAAATCACCTTGAGTTAATAGATTACGTATCTCCGGAAGTTCAGAGCAGTATCCAAGAAACGGGTCGTGTGACAAACTCGAAACTCCGGTATGTGATGACGCGTTTTTTGAGCGAGCATTCGGAAGTGTTTGTCGATGAACAAGTTACTGATTTGAAGAAGGGAGAGCAACTCGATGGCGAAAGATGATGTAATTGAAGTTGAAGGAACCATCGTTGAAACATTGCCTAACGCTATGTTCAAAGTAGAGCTGGAAAACGGGCACACCGTTCTTGCTCATGTATCGGGCAAAATCCGCATGCATTTCATCCGCATTTTGCCTGGAGATAAAGTTACTGTAGAATTATCTCCATATGATTTATCACGTGGCCGGATTACTTATCGCTACAAATAGTTGCATCACTCCGTGAATGAGGAGGTAGGAAAGATGAAAGTAAGACCATCAGTTAAACCAATCTGTGAAAAATGTAAGGTTATCCGCCGTAAAGGTAAAGTAATGGTTATCTGTGAAAATCCGAAACACAAACAAAAACAAGGTTAATCTTGAAGGAGGTGCACGTCTGAATGGCACGTATTGCTGGTGTAGATATTCCGCGTGAAAAGCGCATAGTAATCTCTCTCACATATATCTTTGGTATTGGGAAGTCGAAGGCTCAACAAATTTTGAAAGAAGCTGGTGTTTCTGAAGATACACGTGTGCGTGATCTAACGGAAGACGAGTTGACAAAAATTCGTGAAATCGTTGATACGTACAAGGTTGAAGGTGACCTTCGCCGTGAAACATCACTTAACATCAAACGTTTGATCGAAATCGGTTCTTACCGTGGAATGCGTCATCGCCGCGGTCTTCCAGTCCGTGGACAGGGCACAAAAAACAACGCACGTACGCGTAAGGGACCTCGCCGTACAGTAGCGAACAAGAAGAAGTAAAGGAGGTAAAACGATCATATGGCACGTAAAACAAACACACGCAAAAAGCGCGTGAAAAAGAATATTGAGTCCGGAATTGCTCATATCCGTTCTACATTCAATAACACAATCGTTACGATCACTGATACCCATGGTAATGCAATAGCCTGGTCAAGTGCTGGTGCATTAGGTTTCAGAGGATCCCGTAAATCCACTCCTTTTGCGGCACAAATGGCTGCAGAAACAGCAGCTAAAGCTTCAGTTGATCATGGCATGAAAACTCTTGAGGTTACAGTTAAAGGACCTGGTGCCGGCCGTGAAGCTGCCATCCGCGCCCTTCAGGCTGCAGGCCTTGAAGTAACTGCAATCCAGGACGTAACGCCAGTTCCTCATAACGGCTGCCGCCCGCCAAAACGTCGACGCGTCTAATCATCCTGTATAGATTTTGGCACACTGTCTATACTGGGTTATGATGAAAAAAGTTTCATAGAAGGTTCTAAGGGGATCTTAACCAGATCCGCTGTGCACACAATCGGGAACTGCAAATGGGGAATTTCGGTTAGACTCTGTAACAGTCTAACCGGGGTTTCGACGTTTTGAAGGAGGGTTATTGAATGATCGAAATTGAGAAACCAAAAATTGAAACGGTTGATGTCAGCGATGACGGCAAGTTTGGGAAATTTGTCATCGAACCGCTTGAACGTGGCTATGGTACCACATTAGGGAACTCCTTACGTCGTATCCTTTTATCTTCACTCCCTGGTGCCGCTGTAACATCTATTCAAATTGATGGGGTCCTTCATGAATTCTCAACAATTGAAGGTGTAGTGGAAGACGTCACTTCCATTATCTTGAACATTAAAAAACTCGCACTCAAAATCTACTCTGATGAAGAGAAGACGATGGAAATTGACGTGAAGCGCGAAGGTCCCGTTACTGCTGCGGATATTACGCATGACAGTGATGTAGAGATTTTGAATCCGGATCTTCATATTGCGACACTGTCATCCAGCAGCGCCAACCTTCACATACGTATGACTGCCCAGAGCGGCCGCGGCTATTCACCGGCTGATGATAACAATACGGAGGATCAGCCAATCGGCGTGATTCCGATTGATTCCATCTATACACCGGTTGCCCGTGCAACGTACCAGGTAGAAAATACACGTGTAGGCCAAGTGTCTAATTACGATAAATTAACCCTCGATGTATGGACAGATGGAAGTATTAGACCGGAAGAAGCCGTTTCTTTAGGTGCCAAGATCATGAATGAGCACCTGAACATCTTCATCGGCCTGACTGATGAAGCCCAAAATGCAGAAATCATGGTCGAAAAAGAAGAAGATCAAAAAGAAAAAGTTCTTGAGATGACAATTGAAGAACTGGACTTATCTGTCCGTTCATATAACTGCCTGAAGCGCGCTGGCATTAATACAGTTCAAGAGCTTTCCCATAAGTCTGAAGAGGACATGATGAAAGTCCGCAACCTCGGACGGAAATCTCTTGAAGAAGTAAAGCATAAACTTCATGACCTGGGACTCGGACTCCGTAAGGAAGAGTAGTTCCCTGCAGGTGAGCAACGATAGATACAACGGATAGACTTTCAACAAAGGAGGGAATCTCTCATGGCATATCAAAAACTGGGACGCACTAGTTCACAGCGTAAAGCACTTCTTCGTGACCTTGCGACAGACCTGATCATCAACGAGCGCATCGAAACAACTGAAGCGAAAGCGAAAGAGCTCAAGTCAGTTGTTGAAAAAATGATCACTCTCGGCAAGCGCGGTGATTTGCATGCGCGCCGTCAAGCTTCTGCTTTCGTTCGCAAGGAAACTGCAAACGAAGAGACTGGCGAAGATGCAATCCAAAAACTGTTCGGTGATGTCGCTTCTCGTTATGAAAACCGTCAAGGCGGATACACTCGTATCATGAAGCTTGGGCCTCGCCGCGGTGATGGTGCACCAATGGTTATTATCGAGCTTGTGTAACAATCATACACATGTAACGAAAAGGGCGGGACAGAAACTCTTCACGGGTCTGATTCTGTGCCCTTTTTTTGTTTATCCAGCTTTTTTGCCGCCCGTTTTTCAAAGCGGCACCAGGTGAGAAAAGCTTGTCGAGATTAGAAGAGAAAATCGGCACGATTTCCCTATTTCCAGGGAAATATGTCGAAGCGGGAGAGAGACCTTCATGAAAGAACTCGTTTCTGTAAAGGATGTAAGTTTTCGATATGACCGGGAAGGAAAATGGGCAGTAAATGACGTCAGTTTTTCCGTGTATGAAAGCGAGTGGCTGGCAATTGTCGGACATAACGGCTCCGGCAAGTCAACCCTTGCCAAGCTTATGAACGGCCTATTGCTTCCTGAAACCGGCACTGTATCAGTAGAAGGGTTCAGTACGGCCAAAGAAACCGATATAGCGGATATACGCCGCAGGCTGGGGGTCGTCTTCCAAAACCCCGATAATCAGTTTGTCGGGACAACAGTAAGGGATGATGTGGCTTTTGGTCTGGAAAACAACGGCGTCGCTCGAGATATCATGAAAAAACGGATTCAGGAAAGCCTTAAATCTGTCGGCATGATTGAATTTCTTGATCAAGAGCCTCACCATCTGTCAGGCGGGCAAAAACAACGGGTGGCAATTGCAGGTATCATTGCTCTCAGGCCGTCAATTATGATTCTTGATGAAGCGACCTCCATGCTTGACCCGCGCGGCCGCCTTGAAGTGATCAATACCGTCCGCTCCCTTAACGATGAAGGCGCCATTACAGTCATTTCCATCACTCATGACCTGGAAGAGGCAGCGAAAGCGGACCGCGTGCTTGTCATGAACCAGGGTGAAGTACATGCTGCAGGGCGTGCAGCGGATATTTTCAGCAAAGAAGAAGAGCTGACTCAAATCGGGCTTGATTTGCCTTTCAGTGTGAAACTGAGTCATGAACTGTCACGGCGCGGCATTCTCTCATCAGGCCCATATCTTTCTCAAGAGGAATTGGTGGATGCGTTATGGAAATTAAAATCACAAACCTAGAGCACCGCTACATGCCGCGCACGCCCTTTGAACGGCTCGCACTCCATGACGTGACAACACATATCGATTCAGGCACTTTCCTGGCGGTGATCGGCCATACCGGTTCGGGAAAGTCGACACTCGTCCAGCACTTGAACGGCCTGCTCAAACCGACATCAGGCGAAATCCGTATCGGTGAAACCGTCATCACGGCAGATAAAAAGGATAAAAGCTTGAAACCATTGCGGAAAAAGGCCGGCATTGTCTTCCAATATCCCGAACACCAGCTGTTTGAGGAAACGGTGGAAAAAGATGTGATGTTCGGTCCGCGGAATTTCGGTGTCCCTGAGGAGAAAGCTCGGAAAAAGGCACGGGAAACCGTCTTGATGCTTGGGCTCCCGGAAGATGTTCTGCAGAAGTCACCCTTTGACTTGAGCGGAGGTCAGATGCGACGTGTAGCCATAGCCGGTGTGCTGGCAATGGAGCCGGAGATTCTGATTCTCGATGAACCGACAGCCGGCCTGGACCCAAAAGGACGCCATGAAATCATGGATATGTTTTCCATGCTGCATAAACAGCGAGGGCTGACAACTATCCTTGTTACGCACAGCATGGAGGATGCTGCCCGCTATGCCGATGAAATCGCCGTGATGGATAAAGGCACGCTCGTTGCCAGAGGGGCGCCTCAGGAGATTTTTTCAAATCCCGAACAATTAATCGGCCTTGGCCTTGATGTTCCGGAGACGACCCGGTTTGCAATGGAACTGGAAGAAAAATTCGGCACCCGGCTTTCATATGACCGTTTTACGCTTAAGGAAACCGCAGATCTCATTGAATCGCTCATGAGAGGGGGCGATCCTTCATGATGCAGTATGCGGTCATCGGCCAATATGTGCCGGGCAGTTCATTCATCCACCGTCTCGATCCGCGCGCCAAGCTGACGATTATCTTTTTTTATGTCTTTATCGTTTTTCTTGCGAACAATATGTGGTCGTATCTGGCGCTTGGCGCATTTTCAATTTTGGCTGTTGCAGCTTCCAGGATTCAGGCGTCCTTCATTTTGCGGGGGCTCCGGCCGGTGCTCTGGATCATTTTATTCACAGTGGTTTTGCATATCTTCATGACGAAGGAAGGCGAACTGCTGTTCAAGTACGGCTGGTTCACTGTGTATGAAGAAGGGGCCAGGCAAGCGGTATTCATCTCGATGCGTTTTTTGTTTTTAATTATGATGACATCGCTCCTCACGCTTACAACGACGCCTATTGAAATTACCGATGGAATGGAGACGCTGCTTGGACCGCTGAAGAAAGTCAAGTTTCCGGTCCACGAGCTGGCACTGATGATGTCGATTTCACTCCGGTTCATTCCTACCCTCATGCAGGAGACGGAAAAACTGATCAAAGCGCAGAGCGCCAGAGGGGTCGATTTTAAACACGGACCGATAAAAGAAAGGCTGCAGGCGATTGCGGCCCTGCTCGTTCCGCTTTTCATCGGAGCCTTCAAACGGGCTGAGGACCTTGCGCTTGCAATGGAAGCAAGGGGATACCAGGGCGGCGAAGGCAGGACAAAACTGCGTGAACTGAAATGGTCAGGCGCTGACACAGCCGCACTGGGGCTGGTCATCTTGCTTGCAGCAGCACTTTTATACTTACGAAGCTGACAGGTGATGGACATGAAGCGGATAAAATGCAAAGTTTCATATGACGGCACTCATTTTTCCGGTTATCAGGTGCAGCCGGGGGCGCGAACCGTCCAGGCAGAAATTGAACGTGTGCTGGCTGTGATGCATAAAGGCGGTCCGGTCCGGATAACCGCTTCCGGGCGGACAGATGCCGGCGTGCATGCCCGCGGACAGGTGTTTCATTTCGACAGCCCTCTTATAATTGAGAAGGATAAGTGGAAGACGGCCTTGAATGCCCAGCTTCCGGCGGATATCGTTATTTTGGAGGCAGAGGAGGCAAGGCCTGACTTCCACGCCCGTTTCGATGTAACCCGCAAGGAGTACCGCTACTTCATTTTGCGGACGAAGGATCGTGATGTGTTCCGGAGGCATTACACGCTTCATATGCCGTACGATCTTGATCTTGATGCAGTGAAATCCGCCATTCCCTATTTTATCGGCACACATGACTTCACGGCGTTTTCCTCAGCGAAAGCGGAGGTCGATTCAAGGATAAGAACGATCTATGAGCTTGAGCTGATGGAAGAAGCGGATGAGCTCGTCATCCGGGTCGCCGGCAATGGGTTTTTGTACAACATGGTCCGCCTCATCGTCGGCGACCTGCTCCGTGTCGGCCAGGGGAAGCTTGCGCCTGAAGAGATCGGCACAATGCTCCGGGAAAAGAAACGGGATATCTCAGGACTCAATGTGAGCGGGGCAGGACTCTATTTATGGGATGTTTCTTATCATTGAATGGACATTGGAGCCAGGGTGGAACAGAGGGACCGCGGGTAGTGAGCCGCCGCGGCTGATTGAAAACCCTTCTTGACGGGAGTCTGCCCGCAGATAGACAGCAGGCCCATGCCGGCCGAAAACTCGCCTGAAAGGTATTTTAAGAAAACAAGCAGACACAGTGTTTCGGCAAAACAACGAATCCTAGTGTAACATTTCCTTGACATGGGGTTCCCATGTGTTATATTATATCCTATGGTATTGTTTTCAAGACCACGATTAGCCCCGGAAACTTAATCGTGATTGAATAAATGCACAATTGAATTTTTGACATTGAAAATTAGGAGGTACACTCACCCATGCGTACTTATATGGCAAAGCAAGCTGATGTTCAACGCAAATGGTACGTTGTTGATGCAGAAGGAAAAACTTTGGGCCGTCTTTCAAGCGAAGTTGCATCAATTCTTCGCGGAAAGCACAAGCCGACTTACACTCCGCACGTGGATACTGGTGATCACGTAATCATCATCAACGCTGAAAAGATCGAACTTACTGGTAAAAAGCTTACTGACAAAATGTATTACCGTCACTCAAACCACCCAGGCGGTTTGAAATCAAGAACTGCTCTTGAAATGCGTACGAAGTATCCAGAGCAAATGCTTGAACTTACTATCAAAGGCATGCTTCCAAAAGGAAGCCTCGGACGCCAAATGGCTAAGAAGCTTCATGTATATGCCGGCAGCGAACACAAGCACCAAGCACAACAACCAGAAGTTTACGAACTTCGCGGATAAGACTTAGAGGAGGGTATTAATATTGGCACAGGTACAATATAACGGTACTGGACGTCGCAAGAGCTCAGTTGCTCGCGTTCGTCTTGTTCCAGGTAACGGAACTATTGTTGTTAACGGTCGCGAATTTGAAGATTTCTTCCCACTGCCTGCAGTGCGTGAAGTTGTAAGACAGCCGCTTGCAGTTACTGAAACTGAAGGCAGCTACGATGTACATGTAAATGTAAACGGCGGAGGATACACTGGCCAGGCTGGCGCAGTTCGCCACGGCATCGCCCGTGCGCTTCTGCAAGCTGATCCTGAATATCGCCTGCCGCTTAAGCGCGAAGGCCTTCTTACTCGTGATGCACGCATGAAAGAGCGTAAGAAGTACGGCCTTAAAGGCGCTCGCCGTGCACCTCAGTTCTCAAAGCGTTAATTTTTTATATCGCTTACCGATCCCGGTCCAATTGTGGACCGGGATTTTTTGTGGTTTTGGGAAGATGGGGACGGGGGCGGTTTTGTGTTTTTGTTAAATGGCAGGGAAGGCTATATGGGGGCAAGGAACTGGTTTCGCGTAATCGTTAGCGGGTTTTTGGTGATTGGAGAGGGTCCACGTGCCTATAATCGGAAGGAGTGAGTCATATAGGCACGGGAGGAGGGTTTGCGTGCCTATAATCGGAAGGAGCGAGTGAATATAGGCACGGGAGGGGATTACGCGTGCCTATAATCGGGAGGAGCGAGTGAATATAGGCGCGGGAGGGTATTAC